>NZ_JBFUFP010000722.1:0-2878 GCF_056403375.1 Rhizobacter sp. P2_H2 | reverse complement strand
ATCCTGCTGAACCACGCAGCCGGCTGTGCCATGGAGGGGCGAGGCGGGGAACTGCGTGAGGCACTGAAGGAGCTTGTCCTCGTGGTGGTCGAAAACAGGATGCTGAGAGGGTCGGTGGGCATGTTGTCGATCCATCTGCTGGCGCAATGCCAGGTGGTCTCCCTCTTCCGATCCGATGAGCTGCCGCGGGACGTCTACGACGCGGTGGCGGCTCTGCTGGCGCAATTGCGCCAGCCGTTCCTCTCCCAGGTCGAGGACCAAATCGGTTCGATGCTGCCGGAGGAGGAGGGCATCGCTCAGGAGCCTTCCCCCGACATCCCCGTGAAGGCGCCGCTGTTCGAGCGCATGCCGTGGGTGCTTCGATCCACCCTGAACGGCGTGCGGGAAGGGGGCTGCCACTGGATTGCGATGCTGTTCGCGTCGTGGGCGATCTCATCCGCCATGGAAGCCTTTCTCGGCGCCGTGGACGGGCATGCCTGGCCGCTGGTGACGATCCTGGGTCTGACCGTGGCCCTGGCGTTCATCGGGGTGGACCGGTTCTTCCAGAAGAAGATCGTCAACACGCAGGCGTTCCGCCGGCCGGCAGACGCGCAACTCGGCCGCTACGCCGAGTCGAAATGCTTCAACCTGATGCGGTGGACCTCGCTGATCCTGCCGTGGGCATTGCCGGTGAGCTTCTTCCTGGTCGGGTTGGCTTCCTTCGATGCCCAGGCGCGATCATCGCAAGGCAGCCCGGGAGGCAACGGCACGTCGGCCTTCGAGCCCGAACCTTGGCAGGGTGGCATGCTGTCGCAGAACGCCAGCCTGTGCGAGATCAAGGCAGCGGCGCAGATGTCAGGCGATCTGATCGAGCATGCCTTCCGATGCGCGCTGATACCCGTGCAGGCGCAGATCACCGGCCTGGTCGCGCGTCCGTTCCGTGATCTGCTGCAGTCCGGTTCACGAAGCCGATGGACGTCCGGGCTMTCGTTGTGCCGCTGCATCATCAACCCGCAGGGCGGGAAGGAGTTCATCAAGCTGACGGACGACGAACAGTGGCGGGTGTGGCTGTTGCGGGATGCCCTCTATGCCATCTCGTCGGCAGGAGCCCTGGGGGGCGGGCAGGCATTCGGCAAGAACCTGATTTCACTGATCCAGTTGCGGACCTGCCTGGCCCACGAGGCGATCGGCATCGAGTTCAAGAGCGTCTACGGGCCTGTGAACGAGACCTAGGACGGCTTCTGGCCCGACCTCGCGAGCAAGCTGGTGGCGTGGTGTCCCGCTCTGGTGGGGCTCGAATCGCCACCGGACCAGCCCCTGGTCTGTGTCGTGGATCGCCAGCCCTGTGTCGTGGGCGATGAAGACGGCCTGCCGAAGTTTCGCCGGCATCTCGTGCAGAACGCGTCGGCACGGATCGCGACGGCGGCGACCGGCAACGATGCCTTCGGCTCGCTGGCAACGCTGTGCAGCCGGCTGGGCTACCCCGATGTCGAAACCTTCTTCCTTTTCGTCGGGTCCTTGCTCAATGCTGCGACCGGTGGCGCTCGCGCGCGCAGCGCCAACTACCTGGCCGATCCGGACGGCAGTGCCCATCCCGATACCGTCACACGGTTGGCCGAGGTCATCGTCACCCGAAGCTCGTCGACGGACGTGACGGCGACGCTTCCGACACCACGGGAGCAAAGGATTCGTGAGAACCTGGAACAGCGGCGTGTGATCGCGAGCACCTTCCTGAGTGGTGGAGGCGACAGCGCGGGGGACGGTTCGGCACTCACAGGCACGATGAACGAAGAAGATTCTTCCTGTCATGGCGACCGTGCGGGCGAAAGCTTGCTATGACCGGGCACACAGCAGCGCTGTGCCAAAATTCCGCTCTCCTGACCCCGCCGGAGCCCCCGTTGAAACCCATCTCCAAGTCCAGCAAGCTCGCCAGCGTCTGCTACGACATCCGCGGGCCCGTGCTCGAGAAGGCCCGGCAGATGGAGGAAGAGGGCCAGAAGATCATCAAGCTGAACATCGGCAACCTCGCGGTGTTCGGCCTGGAACCGCCGGACGAGATCGTGCAGGACATGATCCGCAACCTGCCGCACTCGGCCGGCTACACCGACTCGAAGGGGCTGTTCGCGCCGCGCAAGGCGGTCGTGCACTACTCGCAGGAGAAGAACATCGCCGGCGTCACCGTCGACGATGTCTACCTCGGCAACGGCGCCTCCGAGCTGATCGCGATGAGCATGAACGCGCTGCTCAACGACGGCGACGAAGTCCTGGTGCCGGCGCCCGACTACCCGCTGTGGACCGCCTCGGTGGCCCTCTCGGGCGGCACCGCGGTGCACTACGTCTGCGACGAGCAGAGCGACTGGTTCCCCGACATCGCCGACATCAAGGCCAGGATCACGCCGAACACCAAGGCGATCGTCGTGATCAACCCGAACAACCCGACCGGCGCGCTGTACCCCGACAGCCTGCTGCGCGAGATCGTCGAGGTCGCGCGCCAGCACCAGCTGATCGTGTTCGCCGACGAGATCTACGACAAGACGCTGTACGACGGCAACACCCACACCAGCATCGCGTCGCTCGCGACCGACGTGCTGTTCGTCACCTTCAACGGCCTCAGCAAGAACTACCGCTCCTGCGGCTACCGCGCCGGCTGGATGATCGTCTCCGGCGAGAAGCGCCATGCGCGCGACTACATCGAGGGGCTGAACATGCTCGCGTCGATGCGCCTGTGCTCCAACACGCCCGGCCAGCTCGCGATCCAGACTGCGCTTGGCGGCTACCAGAGCATCAAGGACCTGGTCGCCCCCGGCGGCCGGCTGTGCCGCCAGCGCGACCTCGCGCACCAGCTGCTGACGCAGATCCCCGGCGTCAGCTGCGTGAAGCCGAAGGCGGCCCTGTACAT
>NZ_JBFUFP010000721.1:0-2882 GCF_056403375.1 Rhizobacter sp. P2_H2 | reverse complement strand
GCGCGCGCGCACCCGGCGCAGGTGGCGGTGCGCACCGTGTATGACGAGGCGCTCGCGCACCGCATCATCGCCGGCAGCGACGCGCTGCTGATGCCGTCGCGCTTCGAGCCCTGCGGGCTGACGCAGCTGTACGCGCTGCGCTACGGCACGCTGCCGGTGGTGCGGCGCGTCGGCGGGCTGGTCGACACGGTGGTCGACGCGACCGACGAGACGATCCGCACCGACCGGGCGACCGGCTTCTCGTTCGAGCCGGCCAGCTCGATGGCGCTGGAGGTCACGGTCGACCGGCTGCTGCACGCCTTCGGCCAGCCGGCGCTGTGGCAGCAGCTGATGCGCCGCGCGATGGCGCAGGAGTTCTCGTGGGACGTGGCCGCTGCTTCCTACATGCGGCTGTACGCCCAGTGCCGGACGAAGTGAGCCGGCCCCCCCGAATGGGGGCGCCAATCTTGTCGATGGAATTTGCGAGCGAACGCGTTCAAAGTTCGCCCCGACCGGCAGTGGCGCCGGCGTGGAGCAGGGCATGCATTTCCAGGAGCAGACGGTCGGCGACTTCAAGATCTACGCCGGGGCGATCGAGGCGGCGCACGGCGGCTACGTGGCCGCGGTGGTGGTGAAGCAGGTGCATGGCAGCGGCGCGCCGTGCGAGGTGTTCCGTGACGAGGCCATGTGCGACGGCCGCTGCTGGACCGACCCGGAGTCCGCGCTGCACTATGCGTTGACGGCCGGGCGATCGGTGATCCGGGATCGGGCGCGGCTCGAAAACGCCTGAAAACTCACGCGCCGCGCCCCTAGAATCGCCAGCTTCCCCGTCACCCGAACCCATCATGACCCTTCGTTTGAGCGGCCTGACCGGCCTGACCTTTGCCCTGTTCGCCACGGCCTGCGCGAGCCCCGTGCCGGAACCCGAGGCGCAGCCGCAGGACCAGACGCAGGCGAATGCCGCCCCGCTGTGCGAAGTCAAGCCGCGCATCGGCTCCAACATCGTCGCGCGCGACTGCAGCAAGCCGAAGGCGGACGACGGCGTCCCGGTGGGCGCGCTGCTGGGCACGCGCAACATGCACAAGCCGTCGGCTTCCGGCCACTGAACCCGGTCGGCGCATAAGCAACTGCGCATTGCGTCGTTGCCGCCGCGTGGGGCGGCGCTTAGCGTCGCGGGCTCCGTCATTGTCGAGAGCCCATCGATGCCGTACCCTGATCTTCCTGGCGACCCGATCCGCCGCCTGATGCTGGCGGCCGCCGCGGCGAGCCTGCTGCCCGCCGCCGTGCGCGCGGCCGATGCCGACACCGTGCGCATCGGCTTCCAGAAGTCGTCCACGCTGATGATCTTCCTGAAGTCGCGCGGCGTGCTCGAACAGGCGCTGGCAGCGCTGAAGGTCCGCGTGACCTGGCATGAGTTCACCTCGGGGTTGCCGCTGCTGGAGGCGCTGAACATCGGCGCGATCGAGCTGAGCGCCGATGTGGCCGATGCGGTGCCGCCGTTCGCGCTGGCCGCTGGCGCGAAGCTCACCTACTGCGCGATCGAGACGCCGTCGCCCCAGGCGCAGGCGATCGTCGTGCCGAAGGACTCCCCGATCACCGATGTCGCGCAGCTGAAGGGCCGCAAGGTCGCTTTCGCGAAGGGCGCCGGCGCGCACTACCTGCTGCTGGAGGCACTCGCGAAGGCCGGCCTGTCGATCGGCGACATCGAGCCGGCGTACCTGAGCCCGGCCGATGCGCGCGCCGCCTTCGAGAACGGCAGCGTGGCCGCCTGGGTGATCTGGGATCCATTCCTCGCCGCGGTACAGCGCCAGGCCGGCGCACGCATCCTGCTCGACGGCGGTTCGCTGTCGAGCTACCGGCGCTTCTACCTTGCCGCGACGCCGTATGCGCAGCGGCGCCCGGACGTGCTCGGTGCCGTGTTCGCCGAGCTGCAGCGGGCCGGAGAGTGGATCAGGAAGAACCCCGGCCCCGCGGCCGAATGGCACGCGCCGGTGATCGGCCTCGATGCCGCGACCGTGACCGCGGCCAACCAGCGGCGCAGCTACAAGGTGCAGGCCGTCGACGCGGAGGCCCTGGCCGAGCAGCAGCGCATCGCCGATGCCTTCACGCAGGCGCACATCCTGCCGCGCCGCGTCGTGATCGCGGACTCGCCGGTGTGGCGGCCCAGCTGACGCCGTACCGAAAGATCTGACGCCACGCGTCGGCGTTGCAACATGATGTGTGACCGGCGGGGGTGGATCGTGTCGGACAGGGGGCGAGTGGCGCGTGGTCCCATGCTTGCATGCCGAGGGCCATGTCATCGTCCCGTCCCCCCATCCGATCCTCGGCTGCGCTGCTGAGCCTGTTCATGCTCGTTGCCTGCGGCGGCGGCAGCGACAGCAGCGAGGTCAGCCAGAACCCGCCGACCGGCAATGCGCCGAGCCCGTCGCCTGCACCGGCTCCCGCGCCCGCACCCGCGCCGGCTCCTTCGCCCGCTCCGTCTCCGGCGCCCGCGCCAGCGCCAGCGCCAGCGCCTTCTCCTGCACCGGCACCTGCGCCTGCGCCAGCCCCAGCCCCAGCCCCAGCCCCAGCCCCAGCCCCAGCCCCAGCCCCAGCCCCAGCCCCGGCGCCAGCGCCAGCGCCAGCGAGCGACACCGCCTTCTCCGCCATCGACACCAGCAACCGTGCCGAGGTGCTCGCGCGCTACCAGGACGGCTTCATCGCGCTGCGCAAGACCTCGTTCAGCTGGAGCGGCAACGTCACCGGCTGCGCGGCCGGCGACACGCCGCTCGCGTACAAGAACGCGGTGGTCAAGCTGGTCAACTACTACCGCGCGATGGCCGGCCTGCCGGGCGACGTGACGCTGTCGCTGCCGAAATCGGCCCAGGCCCAGCAGGCGGCGCTGATGTTCGATGCGAACGACC
>NZ_JBFUFP010000720.1:0-2885 GCF_056403375.1 Rhizobacter sp. P2_H2 | reverse complement strand
TGCGCGGGCAGCTGGAGATCTTCCAGGAGCACGCCTGCACCGAGGTGCTGCACGGCGTGATGCGCCAGGCGCTGTACCTGCTGCCGCAGCCGCCGGCCGAGGCACGGCCGAAGGTACTGCTGACCACCTTCCCGGGCGAGCCGCACGGGCTGGGGCTGCTGCTGGCCGAGGTGCTGCTGGGCGTGGACGGCGCGCACTGCACATCGCTCGGGCTGCAGACGCCGCTGTGGGATACGGTGCTGGCAGCCCGGGCCTTCCGGTCCGACATCGTCGTGCTGGCCTTCAGCGGCGCCACCCACCCGCAGCAGGTCACCGACAGCCTGGTCGAGCTGCGGGCGAAGCTCGCGCCGCCGGTGGAGGTGTGGGTGGGCGGTGCGGCACCGGTGCTGCACCGGCGCACGCCAGCCGGCATCACGGCGCTGGCGACGCTCGGCGACCTGCAGGGCGCGCTGCGGCGCTGGCGCGAACAAGCCGCGCGATAACCTTCATGTCGTCTGTCATGTGACGGACTGTCACGATGGCCCGTCTAGAATGCCGCCGGACTTCCACAGGCCCTACCATGCTTTACCCCGAACTGTTCAAGCAACTCGAGGCTGTCCGATGGAACATGGACACCGACATTCCCTGGGATCAGTTCGATGGCAGCCAGCTCAGCGAAGAGCAAGCCCAGACCATCAAGATGAACGCGATCACCGAGTGGGCGGCGCTGCCGGCCACCGAGATGTTCCTGCGCGACAACCGCGATGACAGCGATTTCTCCGCCTTCATGAGCGTCTGGTTCTTCGAGGAGCAGAAGCACTCGCTGGTGCTGATGGAGTACCTGCGCCGCTTCCGGCCCGACCTGGTGCCGAGCGAAGAGGAGCTGCACGCGATCCGCTTCGAGTTCGACCCGGCGCCGGCGCTCGAGACGCTGATGCTGCACTTCTGCGGCGAGATCCGCCTGAACCACTGGTACCGCCGCGCCGCCGAATGGCACAGCGAGCCGGTGATCAAGGCCATCTACGAGACGCTCGCACGCGATGAAGCCCGCCATGGCGGTGCCTACCTGCGCTACATGAAGCGCGCGATGCAGAAGTTCGGCGATGAAGCGCGTGCCGCGTTCGCGAAGGTCGGCGTGCTGATGGCCAGCGCCCGCCGCACCGCGCAGGCGCTGCACCCGACCAACCTGCACGTGAACGTCAAGCTGTTCCCGCGCGACACCATCCAGAGCCGCCTGCCCAACCCCGAGTGGCTGGAGCAGTGGCTGGATCGCCAGATCCAGTTCGACGCGGTCTGGGAGACCAAGGTCGTCGAGCGCATCCTGCACAACATGAGCCTGCTGATGGAACGCAGCTTCGCGAGCGTGCAGGAGCTGAACCGCTTCCGCAAGGAGATGGCGGCGGCGATCGCGGCCGCAGCCAAGGGCGCCGGCCCGGGCGCGCAGCCGGCCTGATGCACGACGGCCCGGTGGCGTCGTTCCTCGACAAGCTCTGCCCGCGCGAGCAGCTGCCCGCGCGGCTGGCCGCGTTGCCGCGCCCGCTGGTGTTCACGAACGGCGTGTTCGACATCCTGCACCGCGGTCACGTCAGCTACCTCGCGCAGGCGCGCGAACTGGGCGGCAGCCTGGTGATCGGGCTGAACAGCGACGCGTCGGCGCGCCTGCTCGGCAAGGGGCCYGACCGGCCGCTGAACGCCGAGACCGACCGCGCCTGCGTGCTCGCCGCGCTGGAGAGCGTGAGCCTGGTGACCCTCTTCGACGAGAAGACGCCGGTCGCGCTGCTCGGCGAGGTGCGGGCCGACCTGTACGTGAAGGGTGGCGACTACGACATGGAGACGCTGGAGGAAACGCGGCTCGTGCGCAGCTGGGGCGGCCAGGCGCTGGCGATCCCGTTCGTCGACGGTTACTCGACGACGGCCCTGGTGAAGCGCATCCGCGCCTGAATTCCTGATCAGGCCTTCGCCGGCCGGTTCACCACCGCAATCCCGATCGCGACACCGGCCAGCGCCACCACCAGCCGCGCGGTGATCGGCTCCCCCAGCAGCCACAGCCCGAGCAGCAGCCCGAACACCGGCGTCAGCAGCGTGAACGCGGCCAGCCGCGTCGCCGGGTAGTGACGCACCAGCCAGAACCACATCAGGTAGCTGGCCGACGTGACCACCACCACCTGGAATGCGAGCGAGCCCCAGGCGAGCGGCGACAGCGCGTGCGGCAGCGGCTGCCCGCTGGCAAGCGCGCCCAGCGTCAGCAGCACACCCGACACGCCGAGCTGGTACAGCAGCGTCTTCTCGGCCGAGGCGCCCGACAGCTTCGTGCCGCGGATCGACAGCGTGGTCGCGCCCCACAGCACGCCGGCCGTCACCCCGAGCGCGTCGCCGATCCACTGGTGCGCGCCGACGGCCGGCCGCGAGAAGCCCTCGGCAAAGGCCCACGCGACGCCCGCGAACGCGGCGACCAGCCCGCCCACCTGCACGCCCGACAACCGCTCCGAGTGCGCGATGAACGGCATGCCGAGCGCGACGACGAATGGCGACAGGTAGATGAACACCACCATGCGCGACGCGCTGGTGAACTGCAGCCCGAGGAAGATGCAGACGAACTCGGCGGCGAACAGTGCGCCGGCAAGCAGTCCGCCGGCCAGCGTGCCGTCGCGCTCGAACAGCCGGATGCCGCGCCAGCGCGACCACAGGAACACCAGCAGCGCGCCGCCCGCCGAGCGCAGCGCCGCCTGCTGCAGCGGCGGCACCTCGGGCAGCGCCGCCTTCGCGGCGACCTGGTTCAGCCCCCACAGGAAGCACAGGCCGATCAGCGAGGTCACGGCCAGCGTATCGAGCGCGCTCTTTCGTTCAGTCATGGGGTCCGGTTCCGGCGGGACGGCGCTGCAGGCCCGCGGCGATCAGCGCACAGG
>NZ_JBFUFP010000719.1:0-2886 GCF_056403375.1 Rhizobacter sp. P2_H2 | reverse complement strand
TTCTACAAGTGGGCGCACCAGATGTTCCTGTGGATCTCGTCGCCGGCGGCCGGGGGCATCGTGCTCGAGTCGCCGGTCTTCTTCGACATCAACTTCGACGCCCAGGGCGGCCACTACATCCCCAACACCGCCGGCGTCGCGCGCCACAGCTTCGCGGTGCGCGGCACCAAGACGCAGAGCATCCAGCCCGGCGGCCAGGCCGGTGGCGGCGACACGGTGCTGTCGATGAACGGCTCGCTGATCTATTTCGGCGTGCACGCCAATGACGTCTACGCGTGGTTCAACACCGCGGTGTCGAACAAGGTGATCCCCGCCACCGCGCCCTTCCCCAACACGCCTGCGGGGCTCGCCCCGGTGGTGAGCTATGCATCGAGCCAGGGCAGCTCGCTGCCCGATGCCAACGCGCTCGGGCTGGAGCTGAAGACGGCCTGGGTCGATGCCGCCACCGTCCCCAACCCGGCCGACTACGTGACCATCGACGCGACGGTGCCCAACTACGTGAAGACGAGCACCACGCTGTGGACGATCAACAAGCAATCGCCCACGGTCGCGAAGACGCTGGCCCTGGTGGGCATCCACATCGTCGGCGCGGTGCAGGGCCATCCCGAGATGGTGTGGGCCACCTTCGAGCACCGCAACAACGCGCCCAACAACGCGTTCTACTTCAACACCCTGTTCGGCACCACCGTGCAGGTGCCGTACAACTCGACCGGCACCTGGTCGTTCATGGCCAGCGGCGGCGCGCAGAGCGGTGCCCTTGTGCCGCAGATGACGATCGATTCCACCACCGGCAACGTTGTCGCGACCAGCGGCAACACGATCCGCCAGAACAACGTCTACCGCGTCAATCCGTGGGGCAATGCGCCCACCGCCGCCTCGGCCGTCAACAACAGCCAGCTGATCTCGCTGAACCTCGACATCCTGGTGATGCTCGGCCTGGTGGGCGACGTGCGGGCCAACTACACGCAGGTGGGCGCCGTGTGGACGAGCGACGGCTCGATCCCCTCAGGCCCCACGGCCCCGGCGCTGCGCGGCTCGCTGCTGCTGGCCAACACCACGATGGAGACCTACCACCAGGTGGTGATCCCGAACAAGTCGGCCTCGATGGGCTGCTTCGGCTGCCACTTCTCGACCACCAGCACCGGCACCAGCCACCTGTTTCCGATCAACCCGTTGCCCACCAGGTGACAGGAGTGAGCAACGTAATCGACGGCATCAACCCATCACTGGCATCTTGTCGGATCCACCTTGCAAGGATTGCTGGGAATGGATTTTCGTCCGCCAATCACCGGGGTCGCGGGAGCCGCGGCCCCGTTGATGAATGCCATTCCCAATCCGTAGGCCACATACCTGGATTCGTCATAGATAATCTTATCGACACCACTCAATGGGTTGACCCGACTTCCATCAATCGTCATGCCTGCCGCGGAATTTCCATCCATCCGGAGCGCATGGGTGGCACCAAATGCTCGAAAAACCTCGCACAATTCTGCGGCAGATGCGCTCCCGTCTGAGGTGGAAGACATGAAGATCATCTTGTTGTCGGGAGTCACGCCAAAAGCCGACCATCTATTTATATCGGAATCAGTGGTGCAAACGCCATTCTTGATGATGGAAGTCGATGAACTGACGACGCTGTAGGGAACCGAGACGCCATCCACACCGTTCGTCCACAAGGGACCATTGATGGCCTCCTTCCATTTCGGCAGTGTGCCAGGCTGAATCAGAACCGCCAATTGGTTCAAGCCGGGTGCTCCTGAATTACCTCCATTTTCCCTGTTGCTTCCCAGCACCTTGGAGTCCCTTTGCACGAACCCTCTGGCAAGGCCAGTTCCCGGGCCTTTGCCTCGATCTCCCACCCACGAAAATCCATTGATCAGGATCTGAGAGTTCCCCGAAAATGTTTCTATTTTCTGAAGAGCCAGCAAGCCAGTTGAATCCAGTGAGTCATACACTATTCCAACAATCTCGCGAGCATCGGAATTGTCCCCAATTGCAATGTGCACATAGGGCGGGATCTCCTCGCATTTCCTGAAGTACACCGCGCCTGTCGACGTCATCGATGATGTTATGGTGGGAAGGTATTGAGAAATGGATGCCACGCAATTCGCCACCCATGAAGCAGTGGACGCACTTGAGACACTTTCCTGCGACTTGAGTTGACTCTCTTCTTCGTTAAATCGAAACAACCCAGTCTTCTTCACACTCTTTCGAATGGGCTCGAAACTTGAGTTCTGACCACTTACTGCGGAGGCATCAGCGGGCTTCCTTAATGGCCTTACGAAAAGCGAACTCCTGCCCATGAAAGCAACCTCCGGATATATATCAACCATCGGATAAATATCACCAGTATTGTGCACACTCGGAAGGAATATCTGCGGTGCTGCAAGCGCCCGCGCCGCGATATCCCACTCAACGCCCATTTTCAGCTTCACTGCGGCTGCGAATGCTGGATTGTAGTAAACCGAATTTATCTCTGGGTGATAAAAACCGACGGCCGAAGACTCAGGGTAATAAACCACCCTATTCCCGCCTTGTTTCTTTTTGACCAATACAAGAATCTCTCCGCCTTGCGCCCTCCCCGAGTCCAGCTTCAAGGTTGTACTCAGATTCAGATCACCAACAACAACCTTCCCCCCCGCCACCTCATCGAAATGAACGCTCTTGATTTCATCGTCAGGGAGACGAACTTCGTAGATCAGTTCGGCCTTGCCGCTGCTTGTGTTGTACAGCCCAATTCTCTTGTTGGGCATGTCAGGTCGATAGCACGCCTTGTCAGAGCAGACGATCACGTTTCCGACAATCACATCACCGTCTGTCTTGGTGTCGTTCAGCGAAACA
The DNA here is from genome assembly GCF_056403375.1 of Rhizobacter sp. P2_H2. Classification (NCBI taxonomy): domain Bacteria; kingdom Pseudomonadati; phylum Pseudomonadota; class Betaproteobacteria; order Burkholderiales; family Sphaerotilaceae; genus Rhizobacter; species Rhizobacter sp. P2_H2. The sequence continues at coordinate 45 of NZ_JBFUFP010000719.1, read as the reverse complement.
CTGATCTTGAACCTCGAATATCCTGGATTATCGAACAGCTTCGCA
>NZ_JBFUFP010000718.1:0-2886 GCF_056403375.1 Rhizobacter sp. P2_H2 | reverse complement strand
CAACAACACGACCCCGGTGAAAGGCCCCGCCAACTACCTGTCGCTGCTGGTCAACCGCGCCCGCATGGAAGGCATGGTGGTGTTCGACTACGCCGACCGCTACCCGGTCGCCATCGCCGAGCTGGGCGAGCTGCTGCAGGCCGGCCGCATCCGCAGCCGGGAAGACGTGGTCACCGGGCTGGAGAACTTCCCGCAGGCCTTGCTGAAGCTGTTCAGCGGCGAGAACTTCGGCAAGCTGGTGCTGCAGGTCGCTGGCTGAGCCCGGCTGGCCACGGACGGGCGTCCCTGCGGGCAAGTGCGCTGGACGCCTGCCGCATTCGGCACAACACTTGCCCTCCATGGCTGTTCCCGACGCGTCCCCCTCCGATTCGCCCGGCGAGCAGTTGCCGATCGAGACGGCGCGGGCACTGCTGGCCGCGAGTCCCGACGCGCTGCTGCAGCTCGACGCCGCCGGCCTCATCGCCTGGAGCAACGGCCGCCTCGAGGCCGCCTGCGGGCAGCCCCCCGGCGCATTGCAGGGGCGCGATGTGCGCCAGTTGCTCGGCCTGCCGCCGCAGGCTGCCCTGGCGGCCGCCGAACACCGCTGGACCACGCCCTCCGGCACGCAGCGCTGGCTGAGCCTGCAGACACCCGGCCCGCAGCTGCTGCTGGTGCAGGACATCACCGACGTGCGCGCGCTCGGCGACGAGGCGCGCCGGCTCGCCGAGCTGCTCGACATGGCGCAGGAATTCGGGCGCCTGGGCGTCTGGGAGCGTGACATCCCGTCCGGCGAAGGCCGCTGGGATCGCCACATGTTCCGCTTCTTCGGCCTGGACCCGGCCGGCGGCACGCCGAACTTCGCGCGCACCGCGCAGCACATCCACCCGGACGACCGGGTCGACCCGCGGATCTTCGAGTCGATGACCGAGCCCGGCCAGTACGCGCGGCGCTACCGCATCGTGATGCCCGACGGCGGGATCCGGCGCGTGCATTCGCAATGGGAGGTCAAGTCCCCCCCCGGCGGCGGCACGCCGACCCGCGCGATCGGCATCATGGTCGACGACACCGAGGCCTACGAGCTGGCCGAGTCGTTCAACGACACCRGCGCGCAGCTGAAGATCGCGGTCGACCTGGGCAACATCGCGATCTGGCGCCATGACCTGAAGCGCAACCGCATGTACTACAACGAGCGCGCGTACCAGGTGCTCGACATCACGCCGCGGCCCGAGGGCATGGCGCTGGAGGAGGTGCGGGCGCTGATCCACCCCGACGACCTGCCGCAGGTGCTGGCCACCTCGCAGGCCGCGCTGCGCTCGGACCGCCCGGTCGACATGGAAGCCCGCTACCGCCGCCCGGACGGCAGCTTCCGCTATGTGCTGACGCGCCGTGTGGTGCGCCGCGATGCCGAGGGCACGCCGATCGAGTTCGTCGGCGTCGCGCTCGACGTGACCGAGCAGGTCGAGCACACGCGGCGCGCGACCGAGATCGCGAAGCGGCTGGAGATCGCCGCCACGGCGGCGGGCCTGGGCATCTGGAGCCGCGACCCGCAGACCCGCCAGGCCGAGTGGAACGACGAGATGTTCCGCATCATCGGCCGGCCGAAGGAGGCGGGCGTGCCATCGGGCGCCGAGTGGATGGGCGAGGTCGTGCACCCGGACGACCGCGCCTTCATGGAGCGCGTGCGCGACGAGATCCGCGCAAGCGACGCGGTGTCGGTGGAGCACGAGTACCGCATCCGCCGCCCCGACGGCGAGGTGCGCTGGCTGGTGAACCGGGTGCGGCGCGAATTGCGCGATGGCCGGCCGATGCTGTTCGGCATCACGATCGACGTGACCGAGCGCGTGAAGACCGAAGCCGCGCTGCGCAGCGCGAACGAGCGCATCGGCCTGGCGGTGCGCAGCGTGGGCATCGGCACCTGGGAATGGCTGCCGCGCACCGACACCTCGGTGTGGGACGAGGCGATGTTCCGGCTGCGCGGCCTGGAGCCGTCGGACCACGTGCCGAACGAGGCCGAGCGCGCGGCGCTGGTGTGGCCCGAGGACCGCGAGCGGGTCGCGGCCGCGCTCGAGGAATCGGTGCGCAACCGCAGCAGCGCGGCCTATGAGTTCCGCGTCGTGTGGCCTGACGGTTCGGTGCACTGGCTGGCCTCGCGCTCGACGGCGGTGACGGATGCGAGCGGCCAGGTGCATCGCCACATGGGGGTGAACTGGGACATCACCGATGCGCGCAGCGCCGAGATCGCTCGCCAGGAGCGGGCCGTCGCGCAGCGCGAGAGTTCGGCCAAGTCGGAGTTCCTGGCGCGCATGAGCCACGAGCTGCGCACGCCGCTGAACGCGGTGCTGGGCTTCGCGCAGCTGCTGCAACTCGACGCGCGTGCGCTGAGTGCCGACCACAACCACAAGGTCGAGCACATCGCCGCGGCCGGCCGGCACCTGCTGTCGCTGATCAACGACGTGCTCGACCTGTCGAGCCTGGAGAGCGGCAACCTGCGGCTGGACCTGCAGCCGCTTGCGCTGCACGAGGTGGTGTACGAGACCTTGCCGCTGGTGGAGGCGCTGGCGCGCGAGCACGGCGTGACGCTGCATGCCGACCGGCTGCAGGCGACCGTGCGCGCCGACCGGATCCGGCTGCGCCAGGTGCTGATCAACCTGTTGACGAACGGGATCAAGTACAACCGGCCCCATGGACGCGTCACGCTGACCTGCACGGTCGATGCGACGCACGTGACGCTGCATGTGGCAGACACGGGTCGCGGGCTGCGGCCCGACCAGTTGCCGCAGCTGTTCGAGCCGTTCAACCGGCTCGGCATCGAGAACGAAGGCATCGACGGCACCGGCATCGGGCTGGCCGTCGTCAAGGCGCTCGTCGAGCGCATGGAAGGAACCGTCATGGCCAGCAGCCAACCGG
>NZ_JBFUFP010000717.1:0-2888 GCF_056403375.1 Rhizobacter sp. P2_H2 | reverse complement strand
GAGTCTTGGCGGTGGGGAGGAGGCGTGCGAGCGGTCATCGGCGACCGACGGTTCATGGCCGATTGTTGCCTGTCGGCTGCTGCCACTCGTCATTGGCAGTGTTCACTACAAAGACCGCATGGCAAGGTACGGCGCAACAAGCACCATCGCAGATAGAACGATGCTGCCCAGCACCAGGGTGAACTGTCTTGTGCCGTACTCACCCGCTCGCTCGAAACATTTCGCGGCGACGATCAACGTGGGCGCCGCTAGCATGATGGCCGGAAGAAAGTAGGCCGCGCCAACACCTTCGTGCACGTAGCCAGTCTGCAAGAACACGTAGCCTGCCGACATCCCGGGCACTAGGGCAAGACACAGAAGCAGTGAGCACAAGCCCGTAGGCGACATCTTCTCTCGGCTGACCTGCATGTAGATTCGGCTCCCGATGTCTAACGCCCTAGGTGTCCGATACCGGCGTCGGAACTGCCTCAGATTCCCATCGTGCGGACTTGGCAGCGGCTGGTACGTCGGGCACGTGCACAAGTACGACTGAAATGGTTGGCGGCGACATGGCGCACTGTAGCCGGCCCGATACCGGTCGTTGGCGAACGGCTGTTCATGGCCGGCAGCGTGAGTTTGCCAGACCGCTCCAAAGCTGCCCGTCAGACGCAGCCAGGGGGGCGGCTCAGAGCAAGTGCAGGCGGTGACCGCGCGCATCCTGCATGGCCCTCAACTCGATGGGAGACCATCATGGGCACTCCAGGTAACGCAGTTCTTCGCGAACCGTGGAACAAGGGCAAGCTCGTCGGGCAAAAAGCGCCATTCAAGCTCAAGGACATCTGGGCCCTGCGCGTCCGGTTGCAGATGGAAGGCCGGGTTCGTGAGTTGGCGCTCTTCAACCTCGGCATTGACAGCAAGCTGCGCGGCTGTGATCTGGTCGGCCTGAAGGTCCGCGATGTGTGTCACGGCGACCAGGTGGCCGCACGTGCCATCGTTGTCCAGCACAAGACCCAGCGCCCGGTTCAGTTCGAAATCACGTCAGCCGCCCGAGATGCCGTGCAGGCTTGGATCACGATCGCCAGGCTGAAGCCGGAGGACTTTCTGTTTCCAAGCCGCCTCCACGACTCGCTCCATCTGGGTACTCGCCAGTACGCCAGAATCCTCGGGCACTGGGTCGAGGAACTGGGGCTGGATCGCGCCGACTACGGGACGCACTCGATGCGAAGGACGAAGGCGACGCTGATCTACCGGCGCACCAAGAACCTCCGCGCCGTGCAGCTGCTCCTTGGGCACTCCAAGCTCGAGTCGACGGTGCGGTATCTGGGTATCGAAGTCGACGACGCGCTCGAGATCTCCGAACAGACTGAAATCTGAGGCGATCGATGGCGGCTGCGCCGGCAGCTTGCCAGTGCCTCCGCCTGCGCCATGGCCGTATGCTCTCGGCAAGCGTCGGCGGTTCTAGCCATGAGCCGCCGGTCGCGACAAGAGGCTTCCAGGGTCATCTGCGATGACCCGTCGCGCCTGGCCTCGGCGGTAACTTCACGTTAAGCAGAGCTATTCCATGTCAACCGACCCCCAGGCGCTCGCGGACGACGTCAGCGATGAACGAAGCTTCATCCAGTTTCTGGTCTCCCTCGCTGAAGACTGGAAGGCGCACCGAGCGATCGAAGCGTTGACCCCGTCCAGTCCGTACGGACAGGGTGCTCTCGGGTGGGAGAACAGGACCATCGGTGCGCTGCTCGAAGCGGCCGCATCCTGGGGTGAAGCCTCGATCGACGGCTTGCGCTTCTACGAGAAGCCGGAGAACCCGTGGAGGCGCGCTGCTCAAATCCTGGTGGCCGGCAAGTTCTACGAATGACGTCGACCAGCCAACAGCGGAGAGTTGTCACCGTCTGATATACGCGTCGCGAGACATGGGCGGACGCAGCTTTGCATCGAAGGTCGACCCGTGTTGAAATCGCTTGGCATACAGGGAGAACACACGTGGGGCGACTAGTTGAAGAGCTTTGGAGCGCCGTACTGAGCGCCATCGTGAACCTCGACAATTTCCGCAACGGCATCCGGCCCCAACGGCACGATGATCCGTTTACCGCCGAGAAGAAGCGGCTGACCCGTGCCTGGGCCCTGAGCTTCGTGTCCAGCATTGGTGTCATCGTGGCGGCCCTCGTGCTCGATAACCTGCTGGCCAGCGCAGGCGCAGCCATCTCACCCAGCAATGCCTTCGAGCCACTTCAGCAGGGCGTGTTCTGGCTCGCCTCTGCCGCGCTTACCACCTCCATTCTCACTATGCTGTACTGCGGTTACAGACTGTGGCGGCTCGAACGCGGAGCCTGATCGAGGCTATGTCCGAACGCCTGCAGCCGGCCAGGTGCTGTCGTTCACCAACAGCTGCTTCCGGGTTGTCCAGTCAGCGGATACGATGCGATCCGTCGGCGTGGCGGAACGGTAGACGCACGGGCAAACCCGTCCCTAAAAGGGTGCAGGCTTCGACACCTGTCGCTGACACCCCCGCATGTTGCATCGCCGCTGTCGGCCAATTGCGGGCGGTCGCCATGGACTGCTTCCTGGCCGGTGCATAGCCAGGCGGCGACGGGAACTACTGGCGCGGTGTGACACGGTGGGAGAGGGGATGAGAAAGTTCCTGTTGTGGGTGGAAGGTACGCTGTTGCTCTTGGCGAGCTTGTCCCTCTTCAGCTCTTTGGACACGTTGTTCAGGGGCGACTACGTTGGGTCATCCGAGACGGTGTGGATCGCGCTCGCGTTCGCCGTAAATCCTGTCCTGTTGCTGTTCTGGATGGCAGTGAACTTCAGGCGACAGATGATGTCGGGTACGGCCCTGCGGAGGGGCGCGCTGCTGGTCGTGCTTTCCGCCTCGACGATGGGCCTGTCGTGGCTGTTCCATGCCTACC
>NZ_JBFUFP010000716.1:0-2890 GCF_056403375.1 Rhizobacter sp. P2_H2 | reverse complement strand
GTCTGGGACCGCGGTACATGGGAGCCGGTTGGCGATGTCGCTGAGGGTTTGGCGAAGGGAAAGCTGATCTTCCACCTGCACGGTGAGAAGTTGGCCGGACTGTGGGAGCTCGTGCGGATCTCCAAGCCAGGCGACAAGAAGCAGGAGCAATGGCTGCTGCTCAAGAAGCGAGGCGACGGGTGGACTCGAAGCACTGCAGACTACGACGTCATCGTCGCCTTGCCCGACAGCGTGATCGCCCAACCGTTGGGGCTGCTCGAAGACAGACAGGCACCGGCAACGACCGCCAAGCGCTCGCCGGTTCAGGCGGACGACGACGAGCCGGATCTGACGAACGCCGTCAAGGGGAACATGCCCGAGGTGTTGGAACCTCAACTCGCGACGCTCGTCAGCGCAGCGCCCGCTGGTGGCTCGTGGATCATCGAGAACAAGTACGACGGTTACCGCATGCTCGCTCGGATTGTCGGCGGCAACGTGCGTCTGTTGACCCGCAAGGGCAACGATTGGACGTCGAAGCTGAAGGAGCTGGCCAGTCATGTCGAGGCGCTCGGGATTGCCGACGCCTACCTCGATGGCGAAATCGTCGTGCTCGACGAGAAAGGCGTTCCCGATTTCAACCGGCTGCAGAACGCCATCGACAACTCGCGCAGCAAGGACCTCGTCTACTTCGTCTTCGATGTGCCGTTCCTGGCCGACACCGACCTGAGGGCAGTCCCTCTGATGAGCCGGCGGGCGGTGCTCAAGCAGCTGATGGGACAATCCGAGTCAGAGCGTGTCCGAATCAGCGAGGCCTTCGACGTCTCCCCCGACCAGTTGCTTGCAGCGGCGTGCCACATGGGGCTCGAAGGCGTGATGCTGAAGCAAGCGACCGCGCCGTACGTCGAGGGGAGAACGGAGACCTGGCTGAAGCTGAAGTGCCAGAAGCGGCAAGAGTTCATCGTGGTGGGCTTCAACGATCGGAAGGACTCGACCACTGAGGTCGGGAATCTGCTGCTGGGGTATCACCACGAGGGGAAGCTGCTGTACGCAGGCGCGGTGGGAACGGGCTGGAGCAATGCGACTGCGCGCGAGCTTCACCAACTTCTCGCCAAGCATGAAACGGATGTGCCGGCGGTGGACGCGTCAGCCGTGAAGCCTGGCCGCTGGTCGCAGCGCAGCGCCGGCGCCAGGCACTGGGTCGAACCGAAGGTGATTGTCGAAGTGGCATTCGGCGAATGGACTCCGGATGGCCACATCCGCCATGCGTCGTTTCGMGGCGTGCGAACCGACAAGCCTGCGGCGGAGGTTGATCGGGAGAAGGCAAAGGACGTGGCGGTCCCAAAGGCGGCGGCGACGAAGGCTGACGCTGCCGTGCGAGCGGCCTCAAAGCGCGGCGCGCGAGCTTCACCGACCGCCGCCTCGAAGCTCAAGATCACGCATCCGGAACGGGTCATCGATCCTGCGTCCGGGACCACAAAGATTGAGCTGGTGCGGTACTACGAGAGCGTCGCCGACTGGATGCTTCCCCATCTCGAAGGTCGACCGGTGTCGCTCGTCCGAGCACCACAGGGCGTCGGCCAGCAGCTCTTCTTCCAGAAGCACCCGGAGACGAAGATGCCGGGGATGGCAGAGCTCGATCCGAAACTGTGGCCAGGCCATGCGGCGCTCCTGACAGTAGATGGGGTTGGGGCGTTGCTCTCTGCGGCGCAGATGAACACCATCGAGTTCCACACCTGGAATTCGACGGCGTCGCACATCGATCACCCGGACCGCGTAGTCTTCGATCTCGACCCGGGCGAGGGCGTCGGCTGGACTGAGGTGCAGGAAGCGGCCATGTTGATGCGCGGCTTCCTGGAGCAGCTCGGCTTGCAGAGTTGGCTGAAGACCTCCGGCGGCAAGGGGCTGCACGTCGTTGTGCCCTTGACGCCGAAGCTAACCTATGACGTCGTGAAGGGGTTCTTGCAGGCCGTGGTCGTCCACGTGGCGAAGACCATCCCCCAGCGATTCGTTGCGAAKTCTGGCGGCTCCAATCGCGTTGGAAAGATCTTCATCGACTACCTCCGCAACGGACACGGGCAGACGACCGCAGCGGCCTTCTCGGCACGCGCTCGGCCAGGCATGGGTGTCTCGATGCCGATCGCCTGGGAGCAGCTGCCGGAGATCAAGGGCGGCGACCAGTGGACGGTCGCTACCGCCCGTGAGTACATGTCATTTCAGAAGGAAGATCCCTGGGCGTCGTACACGAAGAGCCGGCAGACGCTGACGCAAGCAATGAAGACGCTCGGCTACAAGGCTCCGCACGCAACGAAGAAGTAACGGCAGCGCTATGTGCACGGCGCTGAAGCACCGTGCAACCGACTGCAGCGGAAGCGTCGCGACGAAGCCGCTACCGAATTTCCATCTCTCCCGGCGCGCGCCCGCTCGCGAGCTGCTCGTTGAACCAGTTCGGGCGCTTGCCGCGCCCTGTCCAGGTTTGGCTTGCATCGGCGGGGTTCGCGTACTTCGGTTGGCCTGGCTCGCCGCTGCCCGACGCCGCCTTCGCTGCCTTGGCGGGGAGGTAGGGGCGCAGAGCCTCGATCCCCTCACTGATACCGAAGCCACCCATCTGGAGCTTCTTCGCGTAGCCGTCGGCGAGTACCTTCAGCTCTTCGCTCCGCTTTGCGCCCAGTGCTGTTTCGGTCTGTTGCAGCAGGGCACGCAGCTCAGCGTACGACAGGCCTTTGAGTTCATCTTTGCCGGGTATCTGCGACATGATTCCTTGGTGTGAGGTTGGCGGCACGCTCGCCGCAAGAGGTGGGAGTGCTGTAGCCGCGGCGCTATGCCGCCTGGCGGTGCTCGTAGTAAAACGGCTGCTTGTCGTCGAGAATTTCTTGTTGACGTTGCAGGGCCCCGAGTGACGGGGAAAGCCAGT
>NZ_JBFUFP010000715.1:0-2892 GCF_056403375.1 Rhizobacter sp. P2_H2 | reverse complement strand
GTGCAGAGCTGGGCGGCGCAGCAATCCGAAGTCAGCCGGCAGGCGGCAGCACCGTCGTGCGAGTACGTGACGGCACAGCGGCAGGTGCTGCGGCGCGTGATCGGCGTGCTCGAATCGCTGCCGCCGCTGCGGCGCGAGGTGTTCCTGCTGTTCCGGGCCTATGGGTTCACGCGCACCGAGATCTCGCAGCGGCTCACGCTCAGCGAGGCGGCGGTGGCCAAGCACCTGGTGCGGGCGGCGCTGGATTGCTCGCGGGTGTTCGCCGAGATGCAGGCCGAGCTGATCGAGACGCCGGCGGTGTCACCGCGCAGCAGCTTCCGTGCGACGCTGGCCGAGGAGTGGGCATGAGCCCGATGGCTCCCGCCGAGAAACTGATCGAGCACGCGCTCGACCTGGTCGTGAAGAGCGAGGTCGAGCCGGAGCCGGCGGCCGGCCGGGCGCTCGCGCGGCTGCGGCAGTGGATCGCATCGTCGCCCGAGCATGCGGCGGCAGCCGACGAGGCGCGCCGGCGCTGGCAGATGCTGGGCGGGATGTCGGAGGGGCTGAGGGAGCATTTCGATGAACCGGTCGCCGCCCCACACGCCGCGGGGCGCCGAAACCTGCTGCTGACCGCGGCCGCGTTGCTCGGCGGCGCGTTGCTCGCCGGCCGGCTGGGCTGGCAGTACTGGCAGGCGCCGGTGTTCAGCGCGGCGTACCRCACGCAGCCGCTGCAGCTGCTCAACGTCAGCTTGCCCGATGCCCAGCCCGGCACGCAGCTGGCGCTCGGCGCCGACAGCGCGATCGATGTGCGGCTGCACCGGCAGCGCCGCATCGTGCGGCTCGACGGCGGCGAACTGCGCTGCGACGTGGCGCACGACGCCGCGCGGCCGTTCGAGGTGCTGACGCGCCAGGCGCGCATCGAGGTGCTGGGCACGGTGTTCAGCCTGCGCGAGCGCGGCGGCGCGCTGACGGTGGGCGTCGAACGCGGGCGGGTGCAGGTGGCGCTGCGCGAAGCCGTCGAGGCCGGCAGCCCGGACCGCTTCGGCTCGCCGATCGTGCTGGCCGCCGGCGAGCTGCTCGACATCCGCAACGGCATCGCACAGCCACCGCACCTGGGCGACGCGGCGGCCCTCGCCGGCTGGCGTGACGGCTGGCTCAGCTTCCAGGACACCCCGCTGCGCGAGGCGCTGGCCAGCGTCAACGCCTACCGCACGGCACCGATCGTCAGCACCGACCCGCGGGTCGACGCGATGCGGCTGACCGGCCGCTTCCCGGTGCGGGATGCGGCCGGGTTGCTGGCGGCGCTGCCGCAGGTGTTGCCGGTGGTGGTGCGGATGAGGGCGGATGGGGGCGCCGAACTCACGGTTCGGCAATGAAGGCACTGTCCAAACCACGCCGCACCGGCTGACTCATTCGGATTGAATCAACCTGTCGTGCACCATCACTGGTTCGAAGCATCATTGAGAATTCGGTCGTACAGATATAAATCCGTATTCGGTGCATTGTCACTGCCGCCGAACTGCGGGTACTGCATGCCCTGCTGATATTGCTGGTACTGGTGTGGCTGAAGCGGTTGCGAAATCGGATTTAGACCAATTGCCTGCGGATATGGATAGGGATTCAGACCGGGGCTCGACAGCGGCGAGATCGACACCTGTGGATGCTGGCCCCTAGGAGACAAGTTCAAGTCAAAGTTTTCGCTAACCTTATTCAAATTCAGCGGCCCAATATTTATAATATTTTTCGAATTCCACTCCCCCTTCTGGCTTACATTGGGTTCCCCTGATACGGCGAACTTCTTGGGTGCGCCCTGTGTTTCAGGGGAGTAATTCTTGGCCTTCTTCTTTTCATATTTCCCTGGCTCAGTGGGCGATTCAGGTACCTGTAAAGCATTTTTCTTCACAGCTGCCAAGGCATATTTTTTCGGCACATTCTCGCCATTCGATTTGTTGTGATCATCGATCCCCCTGGATATGTAACAACTCAAAACATCATCGGGAAAGCCGCGATGACTCGCCTTGAATTCACTTGCAAACAAGGTTATCAGCTGATCAAAAGGCAAGTCGTTTCTTACCTCCTCCAGACGACTAAAAACCTCGGACAACTCCCTCTCTTGCGCCGGCGTGGGGGAATTCGTCGCGATCTCAGGCTTGGAAGTCTTGGTTTTTGAAATTGATTTCCTCGGGGAACCCATCGGATTACCAGAAGGCCGGGGTGATTTTTCGCCACTCTCTGTGCGTTTGTTTCCTGGAGATTGACCGTTTTTAGGAATCGGCTTCTTGGCATCGGAACTCGAAGAGCTATCCAATGATATATCTTCCATATGCTTCTTGGCCTTGCCTTTTTCAGCCTTTATATCATCCTTATCTTTGCCTTTTTCACCTTTGACACTTTTGGCGAGAATTTTAGGAAAATTCTTCTTTGCACTCTTATATAACTTGTTCATAACAACTCCAAATTCATCGGATTGATGGAAAGCACGGCACAGCACGGCCCGGATTGATTCGTCAACCCCAGAAGGCGGCCAGCCCACTGAGTGCCACTTCCAGCACGCGCGTTCCCCGTGAGGTACACCCGTGTCGCTCCCCTCCACACAGCGTGCGTCCCCTGTCCCACTTCCCCCCGCTCATCCGTCTAAGTAGTCGGAGAGCTCGCAAGCCAGCACCCAGGCCCCTCAGTGGCCCTCACGCCAGCGGCTCGTCGTTCATCACGCAACACAACCTCTGGAGTACCCCCATGCGTTCCCTCCCCCGCCAACGCCTGCTGGTCGTCGCGTTGGCCGCCGCCTTCAGCGGCCCCTTCGCCGTGCCGCATGCGCTTGCCCAGGCCCCCGCCCAGGCCGAGGCCGAATTCGCGGTCCAGGTGCCCGCCCAGCCGCTGGATGCCGCGCTGAACGAGCTGTCGCGCCAGACC
>NZ_JBFUFP010000714.1:0-2896 GCF_056403375.1 Rhizobacter sp. P2_H2 | reverse complement strand
GTCGTAGTGATGCAGGATCAGGTCGGTCATCGTCTCACCCCTTCGGCGCCCGCGGCGCAAAGATGATCCGCCAGGTACCGCGCACATCGCGAACCTCGGCCTGGTGCAAGGCACCCTTCTCCACCAGCAGGCGATGCAGGCGAGGCAGGTGGTAGTGCGGCACGGCGGGGTACAGGTGATGCTCCAGGTGGTAGTTCACATGGTGCGGGAACAGCAGCGCCCGGCCCATCACGTTGGCGACACTGCCGCTCGTGCGGTTGCTGCGCGCCGCCGTCAGCGGCGACGACAGGTCGGTCACGCCGCCGTGCTCCATGATCGCGCGCAGCCGCAGGATCGGTTGCAGCACCGTCAGCAGCGGCAGCATCCACAGGATGGCGTATTGCAGCAGGCCGCGGCCGCCGCCGAAGGCCCAGCAGAGCAGCGGCGCCGCCACCTGAAACGCCACCACCGCCCAGCGGTCGCGCCGCGCGCTGGCACGCAGCTGCGGCGAGGTGTCGTCCAGCGGCCGGGCCGCCTTCTGCGTCACGTCATTGAGTGCCGGCGCGCCGAAGAAGTACGCGAAGGTCTTCCACGCATTCCAGCCGACCAGGTCCTGGCCCAGCTTCTTCCACAGGTACCCCACGCCACGCGGATAACCGCCGTGGATGGCCGTGTCGGGGTCTTCCGCCGTGTAGAGGTTGTTGTGGTGCAGCCGGTGGATCACGCGGTAGGTGCACATCGAGATGCCGCCGGCCATGCCGATCAGCCGGCCCACCGCATCGTTGACGCCGCGGTGGCTGAACAGCCGGTAGTGCGCCGATTCGTGCGCCAGGATGAACAGGCCGTGCTGGTGCACGCCGATCACCCCCACCGCGAGGATCGCGATCGCCCAGCCCCACGGCATGCCCCAGGTGAGCAAGGCCGCAGCCACCGCCAGCGCAATGCTGCCGAACGTGACCCCCACCGCGCCCAGCGAGCGCCAGTCGTTCAACTGCGTCAGCGACGCGATCTCGCCGGCGTTCAGGATGCGGCGTGCCGCCGCATTGCCCGAGCCGGCCACGCGCGCCGCGGCGGTGCGCGGCGGCTCGATCGGCCGCAGGTCTTCGCGGAATTCCTCCCCCGCGACGGGAGTGCTTGAGGTGTTCATCGAAGTTCGACCTCCGACGGTGTCCCGGGTTCAGACCAGCTTGACGAGCTGCTTCCCGAAATTGGCGCCCTTCAGCAGCCCGAGGAACGCCTCCGGCGCCGACTCGATCCCCTGCGCCACCGTCTCGCGGTACTTCAGCTTGCCGGTCGCCACCAGCGTGCCCAGTTCCTTCAGCGCCTCGGGCCACACGCCCATGTGCTCGCTGACGATGAAGCCCTCGAGCTTCAGCCGCGACTGCAGGATCAGCTGCGGGTAGGTGAGCGGGATCGGCTGCCCGTCGTAGCCGGAGATCATCCCGCACAGCGCAACGCGGCCGAACGCATTCATGCGCGCGAGCACGGTGTCGAGCATCAGCCCGCCGACGTTCTCGAAGTAGCCGTCGACGCCGTCCGGCGTGGCCTCCTTCAGCGCGGCGTACAGCGCCTTCGGGTCGCGGTGCGCCTTGTAGTCGACGCAGGCATCGAAACCCAGCTCGTCGACCACGTAGCGGCACTTGTCGGGCCCGCCGGCGATGCCGACCGCGCGGCAACCGCGCACCTTGGCCAGCTGCCCCACCGCGCCGCCGACGGCACCGCTGGCCGCGCTGACGACGACGGTCTCGCCGGCCTTCGGCGTGCAGATCTTCACCAGCCCATACCACGCGGTGACGCCCGGCATGCCGACCGCGCCGAGATACGCCGACAGCGGGATGTGCGTGGTGTCGACCTTGCGCAGCATGCCGGGCTGGCTCGCATCGACCACGCCGTACTGCTGCCAGCCGCCCATGCCCACGACCTTGTCGCCGGCCTTGAAGCCGGGGTGGCGCGACTMGACCACCTCGCCGGCGGTGCCGCCGATCATCACCTGGTCCAGCGGCTGCGGCTGCGCGTAGCTCTTGCCGGCGTTCATGCGCCCGCGCATGTACGGGTCGAGCGACAGGTAGTGGTGGCGCACCAGCACCTGGTTGTCGGCCAGTGCCGGCAACGGCTTCGATTCGAGCCGGAAGTTGCCTGCGACAGCCTCCTTGTCGGGGCGCGACGCGAGGACGATCTGCTGGTTGGTGGTCATGGCATGTCTCCTGTCTGTGGTGTCTTCGGATCAATCGGAGGCGTTCGAGCGGTGGATCTTGCGTCCCCCCGCCGGAAGCCCTTGCAGGTACTTGAAGGTGCCGCTCGCGCTGGCGAGCAGCTCGCCGTTCGCATCGACCACCCTGCCCTCGCAGAACGCGAGCGATGCGGTCGCGTGCAGCAGCTTGCCGTGCCCGACGATGCGGCCGAGGCCGGGGCGCATGAAGCTGGTCTTCATCTCGATCGTCACGACGCCGGTGCCGCCCGGCTGCCCGCCCGGTTTGATCGAGCTGCTGCGCGCGGCATGCGCCATCGCGACATCGAGCAAGGTCATCGTGACGCCGCCATGCGCGACGCTCCATGAATTGCACAGCTCGTCGCGCAGCGTCAGGCCGATCTCGGCCTCGCCGTTCTCGAACCTCAGCAGCTCGAAGCCGAGTTGCTCGACGAAGGGGATGTGGACCGGAAATTCCATCGTGGTCAATGTCCCCTGCTCTCAGTGTCCATGCACGGCACTCACGCCGCCGTCGACCGCGAGGATCTGCCCGGTGATGTGCTTGCCGGCCGCCGACGCGAACAACAGTGCCGCGCCCTTCAGGTCGTCGTCGTCGCCGATGCGGCCGAGCGGCGCGCCGGTCGCCAGCGCCTCGACGCCCACCTTGGCGATCGTGCCGGCCGTCATCTTGCTCGGGAACATGCCCGGCGCCAGCGCATTCACCGTGAT
>NZ_JBFUFP010000713.1:0-2897 GCF_056403375.1 Rhizobacter sp. P2_H2 | reverse complement strand
GTGTTCAGGGCGGGCCCTGTCGAACGGCGGCAGCCCGTGCGGGGTGTCCCACGGCTGCAGCAGCGGGTTGCTGGAGTGACTGCTTGTGGCAAGGGTCATGACGGCTTCTCTCGGTCAGGGAAGAAGCCGTCGATTCTAGGGAGGCCGACCCCCGTTTACTTGCCGCCCTTGATTTGCAATTCCTCATCTTCGAAATAGCGCCGGCCATCGCAGTTGGCGATGTACGAGGCCTTGTCCGCCTGCAGCGCCTCGACCTTCGCGTTGTAGGCCTCGCTGTTGGCCTTGTAGGCCTCCACCGCCTTGTCGCGGGCGGCCAGGCGCTCGTTGAAGGTCTTGACGGCCTCGTCATTGGTCGTGTCGATCTTCTCGCGATCGGCCTTCAGCGCGTCGCCGGCAGCAGCCAGGTCGTCGCCTTCCTTCTTCAGCGCGGTCTGCAGCGGCAGCGTCTCGGCGAGCTGCGCCTTCACGCGGTCGTTCTGGGCCAGGCAGGCGCGCAGCTGTTCCTTGGTCAGGAAGGCCGCGCCGGGCTTGGCCTTGCCGAGGGTCGACTCCTTCTTCGGCTTGTCGGCGGCATGGGCCGGCAGGGCCAGCACGACAGCGATGCAGGCGGCGGACAGCCACGGGGCTGCGAGGCGGGGAGCGAAACTCATGTCCAGGGGATCCTTCAGGAAGTGCGGCGCGCATCATGCCATTGCCGCGCAGCCGGCTCCGTTACAGTGCCCCGCTCCGCCCCTCGGACATTCGCTCGAAGATCGCCATGCCCCACACCGCTTCCCCCGCCCTGCGCGTCGGCCTGATCGGCTACGGCTTCGCCGGCCAGGTCTTCCATGCACCGCTGATCGCCAGCGTCCCCGGGCTGCGCCTCGCGGCCTTCGCGAGCAGCGATGCGGCCAAGGTCGCACGCGACTGGCCGGGCCTGCCGGTCGAGGCCGATCCGCTGCGGCTGTGCGCACGCGACGACGTCGACCTGGTCGTCATCGCGAGCCCCAACGACAGCCACCACCCGTTGGCGCTCGCGGCATTGCGGGCCGGCAAGCACGTGGTGGTCGACAAGCCGTTCACCGTGACGCTCGCACAGGCGCAGGAGCTGGATGCCGTGGCGCGCGAGCAGCAGCGCGTGCTGTCGGTGTTCCACAACCGCCGCTGGGACGGCGATTTCCTGACGCTGCGCGCGCTGCTGTCGCGCGGCGAGCTGGGGCGCATCGTCGAGCTGGAGTCACGGTTCGACCGCTTCCGCCCGGTGGTGCGGCAGCGCTGGCGCGAGCAGTCGCCGGTCGGCGGCGGCCTGTGGTTCGACCTCGGGCCGCACCTGCTCGACCAGGCGCTGCAGCTGTTCGGCTGGCCGCAGTCGCTGCGGCTCGATCTCGCCCGGCAGCGCGACGGCGCCGTCAACGACGACGGCTTCGACGCCCGCCTGGCCTATGCCGGCGGCTTGCGCGTGACGCTGCGCGCCAGCGCGCTGACCGCCCTGCCCGGCCCGCGCTTCGCGGCGCACGGCACGCGCGGCAGCTTCGTCAAATGGGGGCTGGATGCGCAGGAGGATGCATTGAAGGCCGGCCAGCGGCCGCTGCCGGGCGCCGACTGGGGCGTCGACACACAGGCGGCGACGCTGAGCACCGCCGGGCCGGACGGCGAGACGCTGCAGTCCGCGCCGCTGCCCGTGCTGCACGGCGACTACCCGGCGTACTACGCCGGCGTGCGAGATGCGATCGTTGCCGGCGCACCGAACCCGGTGCCGGCTGCGCAGGCGATCGACGTGATGGCGCTGATCGAGTTGGGGTTCCGCAGCGATGCCGAGCGGCGCGAGCTGCCTGCTGTCGCCTGCGCGGCAGGCAGCGCCGCGGCCGGCACCCACAATTCCTGAACCGAAGGAACACCATGGCCGAGTTCATCCCCCTTTCCCAGCTGCTGGCGGCGCGCACGCGCGACGGCGACGCGGTGCATTTCGAGGTCAGCGACGACTGGCTGCAGGGCCGCACCTCGTTCGGCGGCCTGATCTCGACGCTGGCCGTGCAGGCGATGCGCGACGTGGCCGGCGCGGGCTGGCCGGCCGGCGTGCAGCTGCGCGCGCTGCAGACGAGTTTCATCGGCCCTGTCGCCCGGGGCCCGGTGCAGGTGGCCGTGCGGGTGCTGCGCGAAGGCAGGAACGTGCGCCAGCTGCAGGCGCAGGTGCAGCAAGGCGGCGAGACCGCGGCGCTGCTGCTGGGCGTGTTCGGCAGCGAGCGCGAGACGCTGCTGCCGGGCCTCGCGCCGGCGATGCCGTCCATCGAACGCGGGCCGGACGAGACGCCCGCGCTGCCGTTCATTCCCGGCGTGGCGCCGAACTTCATGCAGCACCTGGACATGCGCTGGGCCGAAGGCGGGCTGCCGTTCACCGGCACCGACAGCTGGCACAGCCGCATCCACCTGCGCCCGAAGGGCGAGCCGCAGCCGTTGCCGCTGGAGCTGCTGACCGTGCTGCTGGCCGACGCCCCGCCGACACCGGCGCTCAGCCGCTTCAAGCGGCCGACGCCCGCCAGTTCGGTGTCGTGGGAGCTGGAACTGCGCCCGGTCGCCCACGAATTGCCGGCCGACGGCTGGTGGCGCATCGACACCGAGGCACTCGCGGCCGCCGGCGGCTACGTGAACCAAGTCTCGAAGCTGTGGTCGCCAGGCGGTGACTTGGCAGCCCTCGGCTACCAGGTCGTGACGGTCTACGCATAACAAGGCATCAACCCCCACTTGTTCGCTTGTCATCTCAACAAGGCAGAGTGGTGGCACGAGGCGCGTGCGGGGAGTCTGTGGAGCGCCAATAAAGGCGGGTCGCCGGAGCTGGCTGGTTTCATGGCCCGCGTGCGCAGCACGCTTCGTGAACTGACTGTCGCCCACTGTTTGACCACAACGAACGAAGTGAGTGG
>NZ_JBFUFP010000712.1:0-2900 GCF_056403375.1 Rhizobacter sp. P2_H2 | reverse complement strand
GGCGCAGGGGCGGGCGTCGGCGCGGGAGCCGGAGCGGGTGCCGGTGTCGGCGCAGGAGCCGGGGCGGGGGCCGGGCCGTCGGCCGCGCCGATGTCGGTCCACAGGCTCGCGGTGGTCGGGTTCCAGCCGGTGCTCGCGTAGTCGGTCTGCGCCACGGTGGCGCGGTAGTTGCGGCCGTTGTACGTCACCAGCGAGCCGGCGGCGTAGAAGGTGTCGGGCTTCCAGGCGGGGTAGCTGGCGGCCTGGGCCGTCGCGGTCACGAGGACGGCGGCGAAGGCGCTGAGCAGACGCATCTGGCTCGAGCGGGGGACGAGGGCGGTGACGGGCATGGAGGTCTCCGGGTGGAACGGGGGGCGTTACGGCGTTCGGGACTCTAGCCGCTGCAATACCATTTGAGTACCACTTGAACGATGAAAGTGGTAATGGTTTGTGCCCGCGAGCCGCAAAACGCGATCCAATAGCCGCGTCTCCACTTCCGTGCTTTCGTCCGAACCGTGTCCGAGTCCTTGCTGGACCCCACCCTCGCTCCACCCAAGTCCACGCTGGCCGTCTCCTTCTGGGGCGACCGGTGGCCGCGGTTGCGGCCCTGGCTGCTGGGCGCCGTCGCGCTGGGGCTGGCGCTGGCCGTCGGCCTCGCGCTGCGCCAGCTGCTGCTGCAGGTGCACTACAGCGCGGTGATGGCGGCCGTGGCCACCACGCCGGCGTCGAGCATCGGCCTGGCGCTGATCGCCACCGTGCTGAGCTACCTCGCGCTCAGCGGCTACGACAGCTCGTCGCTGCGCTATGCCGGCGCTCGCGTGCGGCATGCCACCGTGCTGCTGACCTCGTTCGTCGCCTATGCGCTGTCGAACACCATCGGGCTCGGGCCGCTGTCGGGCGGCGCGGTGCGCATGCGGCTGTACACCGCTGCCGGGCTGGAGCCGGCACAGGTCGGGCGGGTGATCGCCTTCAATGCAGCCGCCTTCGGGCTCGGCATGGCGGCGTTCGGCGCGCTCGCGCTGCTGTGGGGCGCCGACGACGTGGGCGGCCTGTTGCGCATGCCGCCGCTGCTGCTGCGGCTGCTGGCCGCCGCGCTGCTGCTGGGGCTGGCCGGCTTCATCTGGCTGTGCACGAAGCGCCGCGGCCTGCGCATCGGCCGCTGGAGCATGCGCCTGCCGACGCCCGAGCTCGCGCTGCGCCAGCTGGTGATCTCGGCGCTGGAGCTGTGCGCCTCGGCGGCGGCACTGTGGGTGCTGTTGCCGGGCCAGCACATCCCGCTGCCGACCTTCATCGCGTTCTACGCCATCGCCGTCACGGCCGGCATCATCAGCCACGTGCCGGGCGGCGTCGGCGTGTTCGAGGCGGTGATGCTGCTGGCCAGCGGCGGCACCGTGCCGAGCGATGTGATGCTGGGCGCGCTGCTGCTGAACCGCGGCATCTACTACGTGCTGCCGCTGGTGCTGGCCACCGGCATGCTGGTGGCCTACGAGCTGCGCTCCGGCGTGGCCGCGCCGGTGGGCCGCATGGCGGTGCACCTGAGCCCGCGGCTGATGGCGGCGCTGACGCTGGTCGCGGGCCTGTGGCTGATGGTCTCCGGCGTGACGCCGTTCACCGAGGACGCGCGCGAGATCCTCGCGCACCTGAACGTGCCGGTGCCGCTGATCGAGGCGTCGCACTTCCTCGGCAGCGTCGCCGGCCTCGGCCTGCTGCTGGTGGCGCGCGGGCTGTTGCACCAGCTGGATGCCGCCTGGTGGGCCGCGCTGGTGCTGTCGGTGATCGCCGCGGTGCTGGCACTGCCCAAGGGCATCGCGGTCACCGAGGCCGCGATGCTGACCACGCTGGCGCTGCTGCTGCTGATCTCGCGCAACCAGTTCGATCGCCGCTCCTCGCTGTTCTCGCAGCGGCTCGAGCCCGAATGGCTGCTGGCGCTCGGCGGCGTGCTGGTCGCCTGCGTGTGGGTGCTGTTCTTCGCGTACCGCGAGGTGGCCTACAGCAACCGGCTGTGGTGGCAGTTCGAGCTCGACGGCCAGGCGCCGCGCTCGCTGCGCGCGCTGACCGCCATCGCGCTGATCGCGCTCGCCTACGGCATGTGGCAGCTGCTGCGGCCGCCGGCCGGCGACGTGGCCGAGACCTCGCCCGAAGAGATGGCGCGGGCCGCGGCGATCGTGCGCGCCAATCCATCATCGGACGGCTGCCATGTGCTGGTCGGCGACAAGCACCTGATGTTCTCGCCGTCCGGGCGCAGCTTCCTGATGTTCGGCAAGCAGGGTCGTTCGTGGGTGTCGCTGTACGGCCCGTTCGGCGATGCGCGCGAATGGCCCGACCTGGTGTGGCAGTTCATCGAGCGCGCCAACGACCATGGCGGCCGCGCCGCGTTCTACCAGGTGCGCCCGGCCACGCTGCCGCTGTACCTCGATTGCGGGCTGCACGCGCTGAAGCTCGGCGAATACGCCACCGTGCCGCTGCCCGATTTCAGCCTGAAGGGGGCGAAGCGCGCCAACCTGCGCACCGGCGTGAACCGCGGCGAGCGCGAGGGGCTGCAGTTCGAGGTGGTGCCGGCCGACGGCGTGGCCGCGCTGCTGCCGCAGCTGAGGCAGGTGTCCGATGCGTGGCTGGCCGAGCAGCGCGGGCGCGAGAAGAGCTTCTCGGTCGGGCGCTTCGATGCGGACTACGTGCAGCGCCTGCCGGTGGCGATCGTGCGGCGCGACGACCGCATCCTCGCCTTCGCCAACCTGCTGACCACCGATGCCCGCAAGGACGCGAGCCTCGACCTGATGCGCCACCTGCCCGATGCACCGCCCGGCACGATGGACTTCCTGTTCGCGAAGATCATGCTGCACCTGCAGGCCGAGGGCTACGAACGCTTCGGGCTCGGCATGTCGCCGATGGCCGGCATGGCCGAGCGCCGCCGAGCGCCGCGT
>NZ_JBFUFP010000711.1:0-2902 GCF_056403375.1 Rhizobacter sp. P2_H2 | reverse complement strand
GCGCTTCGGGAGGGTGGTTGTGACATCCTGATCGCCTGATGGCAAAGGCGCGGGTGGAAGGCCGGGGCTCGCCGGCCGGGTCGGCCATCGCCCAGCGGAACAGATCTTGCGTGACCCACGAACAGCAGTCCCTTCCAACCTGACGAGAGCGATTGGAGCGTCCATGCAGACACAGACGGGTCATCTCAAAGCCACGCTGAACGCCTGGCACCTGTGGGGACTGGCCGTCGGGCTGGTCATCTCCGGCGAGTATTTCGGCTGGAGCTACGGCTGGGCCAGCGCCGGAACCCTCGGCTTCCTCGTCACCGCCACGGTCGTCGCGGCGATGTACACCACCTTCATCTTCAGCTTCACCGAGCTCACCACCGCGATCCCCAACGCCGGCGGCCCGTTCGCCTACGCCAGCCGCGCCTTCGGCCCCGTCGGCGGCCTGATCGCCGGCTTCGCCACGCTGATCGAGTTCGTGTTCGCGCCACCCGCCATCGCCATGGCCATCGGCGCCTACCTGCAGGTGCAGTTCCCCGCCGCCAGCCCGAAGCTGATGGCCTGCGGCGCCTACGTCGTCTTCATGGCGCTCAACATCGTCGGCGTGCGCACTGCCGCCACCTTCGAGCTGATCGTCACCGTGCTCGCGATCTTCGAACTGCTCGTCTTCATGGGCGTGGTCGCGCCGGGCTTCTCGGTGGCCAACTTCGCCGCGCATGGCTGGGCCGGGCAGGACAGCTTCAGCCCGCTCGCACTCTCCGGCATGTTCGCCGCCATCCCGTTCGCGATCTGGTTCTTCCTCGCGATCGAGGGCGTCGCGATGGCCGCCGAGGAAGCGAAAGACCCGAAGCGCACCATCCCCATCGCCTACATCGCCGGCATCGTCACGCTGGTGCTGCTCGCCATCGGCGTGATGGTCTTCGCCGGCGGCGTCGGCGACTGGCGCAAGCTCTCCAACATCAACGACCCGCTGCCCCAGGCGATGAAGACCGTCGTCGGCGAGAACAGCGGCTGGCTGCACATGCTGGTGTGGATCGGCCTGTTCGGCCTCGTGGCCTCGTTCCACGGCATCATCCTCGGCTACTCGCGGCAGATGTTCGCGCTCGCCCGCGCCGGCTTCCTGCCCGCCTGGCTCGCCGTCATCCACCCGCGCTTCGGCACGCCCCACCGCGCCGTGCTCGCCGGCGGCGTCATCGGCATCGCGGCGATCTTCAGCGACGAGCTGTTTTCGTTCGGCGGCCAGACGCTCACGGCCAACATCGTCACGATGTCGGTGTTCGGCGCGATCGTGATGTACATCATGTCGATGGCGAGCCTGTTCGCGTTGCGCCGCAAGGAGCCCGAGCTCGCACGCCCGTTCCCCGCCATCGGCTACCCGGTGTTCCCGGCCATCGCGCTGGCGCTCGCGCTGCTGTGCCTCGTGGCGATGGTCTGGTACAACCTGCTGCTGTCGCTGATCTTCGCCGGGTTGATGGCCGCAGCCACCGTGTTGTTCCTGGTCAGCGGCCGAGAGCGGCGCGCCGCCGCTCTTGCCGCAGACCTCGCCGCGCAGCCCTGAGGAGACGCATGCCCTACCGCCACACCATCGGCACGCAGACCTGGCAGTTCGCCGATCTGAAGGCCGTGATGGCGCGCGCCACACCGGCGCGCTCGGGCGACCAGCTCGCCGGCATCGCGGCCGGCAGCGCCGCCGAGCGCATGGCCGCGCGCATGTGCCTGGCCGACCTGCCGCTGCAGCGCTTCCTCGATGAAGCGCTGGTGCCCTACGAAGACGACGAGGTCACGCGGCTCATCGTCGACACGCACGACCGCGCGGCCTTCGCACCGATCTCGCACCTGACGGTCGGCGGCCTGCGCGACTGGCTGCTGTCCGACRCGGCCGACGAAGCCACGCTCGCGCGCGTTCGCGCCGGCATCACGCCGGAGATGGCCGCGGCCGTCAGCAAGCTGATGCGCCACCAGGACCTGATCCTCGCCGCCCGCAAATGCCGCGTCGTCACCCGCTTTCGCAACACGATCGGGCTGCCCGGCCGCCTCTCGGTGCGCCTGCAGCCCAATCACCCGACCGACAGCCCGCGCGGCATCGCGGTCTCGATGCTCGACGGCCTGCTGTACGGCGCCGGCGACGCGGTGATCGGCATCAACCCGGTCAGCGACAGCATGCCGGCGCTGGTCGACCTGCTGCACCTGCTGGACGAGCTGATCCGCCGCTTCGAGATCCCCACGCAGTCGTGCATCCTGACCCACGTCACCAACACCGTGCAGGCGATCGAGGCCGGCGCGCCGGTCGACCTGGTGTTCCAGTCGGTCGCCGGCACGCAGCAGGCGAACGCGAGCTTCGGCATCGACCTCGCGTTGCTGCGCGAGGCGCAGGCCGCCGCGTTGTCGCTGAAGCGCGCGACGGTCGGCGACCCGGCCACCGCCAACGTGATGTATTTCGAGACCGGCCAGGGCTCGGCGCTGTCGGCCGATGCGCACCACGGCGTCGACCAGCAGACCTGCGAGGCCCGTGCCTACGCGGTGGCGCGCGCGTTCTCGCCGCTGCTCACCAACACCGTGGTCGGCTTCATCGGCCCGGAGTACCTCTACGACGGCAAGCAGATCATCCGCGCCGGGCTCGAAGACCACTTCTGCGGCAAGCTGATGGGCCTGCCGCTCGGCTGCGACGTCTGCTACACCAACCATGCCGAGGCCGATTCGGACGACATGGACACGCTGATGACGCTGCTCGGCGCGGCGGGCCTGAGCTTCATCATGGGCGTGCCGGGCGCCGACGACATCATGCTGAACTACCAGAGCACCTCGTTCCACGATGCGCTGTACCTGCGCGAGCTGCTCGGCCTACAACGCGCGCCGGAGTTCGAGGCCTGGCTGCAGAAGATGCGCATCACCGACGAGGCCGGCCGCGTGCTGCCGA
>NZ_JBFUFP010000710.1:0-2903 GCF_056403375.1 Rhizobacter sp. P2_H2 | reverse complement strand
GCCCTACCAGCGCGGGCGCTTCCGCAGCGATCCGAAGCCGCCGTCGCGGCTGCGCCCCGAGGTGCCGATCTGGCTCGACCATGTCGTGCTGAAGGCGGTGGCGCTCGATGCCCGCCAGCGTTTCGAGACCGCCGAGGAGCTGCTGCTCGCGCTGCAGCGCGGCGCCTCGCGCCAGCTCGCCGCGCCGCCCGCCACGCCGCTCGCGCAGCGCGATCCGCGGCTGCTCGGCCGCATCGCGCTCTGCGTCTCGGTGCTGCTGAACCTGCTGCTCATCTACTGGCTGCTGTTCCTGCCGCGCTGAATCGCTCATGGCCTGGCCTTCTGCGGCTGCAGCCGCGTCGTGCGCAGCCCGATGTCGGCCGGCTCGGCCACCGGCCGCGCCCGCCCACCCTTCTCGGCCCAGGTGCGCGTCCAGCGGATCTGCAGCGCCCGCATCACCGCCAGCATCACCAGCGCCAGCATGGCGAACAGCACGAAGCCCCAGGCATAGGTGCCGAGGTACTGCTTCGACAGCCCCATCGCGTTCGGCACCAGCCCGCCGCCCAGTGCGCCGATCTCGCCGATCATCGAACCGGCCACCGCGGTGGCCATCGGCCAGCGCAGCGGCACCAGCTGGAACAGCGCGCCGTTGCCCGCGCCGAGGGCCGCGAAGCACAGCATCAGCAGCAGCGTCGTGACCACCAGCGAGCCGGTCGACAGGCYGGTCAGCAGCAGGCAGGCGGCCACCACCACCAGCACCAGCGTCAGCGTGTTGACGCCGCCCCAGCGGTCGGAGAGCCAGCCGCCCACCACGCGCAGCGCCGCGCCCATGAAGGCGGCCAGCATCGTCAGCTGCCCCGCCTGCACCTTGCTGACGCCGAACTGGTCGTGGTAATAGGACGGCAGGAAGGTCGTGAGCCCGATGAAGCCGCCGAAGGTCACCGCATAGATCAGGCTGAAGGCCCAGCCGTCGCCCTCGAACAGGCAGGCGACGTGCTCGCGCAGGCTCGCATGGCTGTCGACATCGGGCGGTTCCTTCGCGAGCAGGATCATCACCAGCATCGGGATGGCGATCGCCGCGGCTGCGACGCCGTACACCGCCTGCCAGCCCAGCCACTGCGCGAGCGGCGGGGCCACCAGCACCGACACCGCGGTGCCGACGTTGCCGGCGCCCACCAGCCCCATCGCGAGGCCCTTGTGCTGCGGCGGGAACCAGCCGGCGCCGAGCGACAGCGCGACGCCGAAGCTCGCGCCGGCGATGCCCAGCAGCACGCCCATCGCGAGCAGCTCGTTGAAGCTGTGCACGAAGAAGAAGCCGAACAGCATCGCCACCGCGATCAGGCCCATCTCGACCAGCGTGGCGCGCTTGCGGCCGATGTACTGCGCCAGCACGCCGAGCGGAAAGCGCATCAGCGCGCCGGCGATGATCGGCACCGACAGCATCAGGCCCTTCTGCGCCGGCGACAGCGAGAAGGTCTCGCTGATGAAGGGCGCCATCGCGCCGTTCAGCACCCAGATGCAGCAGGAGAACGCGAAATACAGGAAGGCCGCGAAGAGCGTCGGGCCGTGGCCCGCGCGCAGGAAACTCTTGAACGAGGTTGACATGTGCAGCGCCGAAGCTGTTGGCACATGAATGCGCACTTCGTCGTGAGCATCACCCGCGGTGCGGAGGCAAGGTCGGGTGCAGCGTCACACCCGACGCATGCGTTGCAAGCGCCATGCCAGCGATGCGGCCCGTCGTGCGGCCCCCCGCGCTGGTATGGTTCGTTCCTTGCACGATGCGTCGTGCTTTCTCCTCTGTCGAACCTCTTCTGCCAACGTTCTGCCGAACCGGCTTTCCATGACTTCTGCCCTGATCCTGCTCGGCCCCTCCCAGGGCCTGCCTGCCTTGCAGGCCGACCTGCAATCGAGCGGGATTCACGTGCTTGGTGCGGTGGGCTGCGGCAACTTGGTGCGGGAATCGATCCGGCTCGAGCCGGATGTGGTCGTTTGTCACGACGCGCCGGCCGACGCGGCGGTGTTCGAGGCCTGCGCGCTGCTGGCCGCCACCGCGCCGCGGCCGGTGGTGCTGTTCACGCAGGATCCCGATGCGCAGAAGATCGAGCGCGCACTCGACAGCGGCATCCACGCCTACGTCGTCAACGGCTATGCGCCGGCCCGGCTGCGGCCGGTGCTGCAGCTCGCGCAGGCGCGCTGCGCGCTCGAGCAGAAGCGGCAGGCCGCGCTCGACGACGTGACGCACCGCTTCGAGGAACGCAAGCTGGTGGATCGCGCCAAGGGCATCCTGATGCGCGCCCGCCAGGTGTCCGAGGACGAGGCCTTCCGCGTGCTGCGCACGGCGTCGATGCACAGCAACCAGCGTGTCGGCCAGGTGTCGCAGCAGGTGATCGAGGCGGCGCGCTATGCCGAGGCGGTGAACCGGGCCGGGCAGCTGCGCATGCTGTCGCAGCGCATCGTCAAGCTGTATGCGCTGAGCGCGCTGGGCGTCGACAGCGGCGCGCATGCCGGGCTGCTGGACGAATCGTGCGCACGCGTCGATGCCAACGTGGTGGCGTTGCGCAAGGCGGTGTCGCAGGCCACCTTCGGCGACCTGCTGAGCGCGGTCGAGGTGCCGTGGCAGCGGCTGAAGGCGGCGCTCGCCGACCCGCCGCAGCGCGGCCGGGTGGCCGATGTCGACGTGCTGGCCGAGCGCGTTCTCCAGCAGGCCGACCAGCTCACCAGCAACCTGGAGACGGCCGGGCTGGTGGCCACGCTGCACGTGCTGAACGTCTGTGGCCGCCAGCGCATGCTGTCGCAGCGCTGGGCCAAGCAGGTGCTGCTGGGCGAGCTGCTCGAGGGAGACGGGGCGGTACGGGCGAAGGCACTGGCCGACGAGGCCGGCGCCGCGTTCGACGAGGCGATGCGTTACCTCGACGACATCCCGC
>NZ_JBFUFP010000709.1:0-2909 GCF_056403375.1 Rhizobacter sp. P2_H2 | reverse complement strand
CCCGTCGCCCAAACTCCCKCCRCTCACTTCGTTCGYTGTGGTCAAACAGTSGRCGACAGTCAGTTCACGAAGCGCGCTGCGCGCGCGGGCCATGAAACCAGCCAGCTCCGGCGCCCCSTCCTTATTGGCGCWCCACAGCCTCCCCACCCGCGCCTTTGCGGCGCCGCCGCGCTGTGTTTTGGGGGAAAAGACTGAAGTGACYGACGAAGCATGCGAGCGCCCGCATGTTCAACGGTCACTTCAGTCTTTTCCTCCCAACAAGAGCGGGTGGTGCTGCGCGGCGGGTGTCGGGCTGGCCGGGGGGCGATTTCTGAGGCGACGGAGAAGCTTGGTCTCGGGGGTGGCGCGCGCCAGCGCGCTTCGTAGACTGACTCATCGCCACTGTTTGACCACAACGAACGAAGTGAGTGGAGGGAGTTTGGCGATGCACCCACGGGACCGAGCTTCTCCGTGGAGTCGGCCCGCCAGGGCCGACCGCCGAGGCATGAGCCCCCGGCCAGCCCGACACCCGCCGCGACGCGCAGCAGCAAAAGCAAAGCATGAAACGAACAACCCTCATCGCAGCAGCAACAGGCATAGCCGCACTCGTCGCCTTCCCGCTCGGCATCGAGAACCCGTACTACATCCACCTGGTCGAGACCATCATGATCTACGCGATCGTGCTGTTCGGCCTCGACATCGTCGTCGGCTACACCGGCCAGGTCTCGCTCGGCCATGCCGGCCTGTTCGGCATCGGCGCCTACACCGCCGGCGTGCTCGTGATGAAGCTTGCCGCTCCGCTGTGGGTCACGCTGCCGGCCGCGATCGCCGTCACCGCGGTGTTCGGTGCGCTGCTCGCGCTGCCCGCGTTGCGCGTCACCGGCCCCTACCTCGCGATGGTCACGCTCGCCTTCGGCACCATCGTGCAGATCCTCATCAACGAGATGAGCTTCCTCACCGAAGGGCCGATGGGCATCAAGCTCGACAAGCCGATGCTGTTCGGCCTGCAGCTCGACGAACGCGGCTACTACTGGGTCGTCGTCGCGATGCTCGTCGCCTCGCTCGTCGTCGTGCACCGCATCCTGCGCTCGCACCTCGGCCGCGCGTTCGAGGCGCTGCGCGGCAGCCCGGTCGCGTCCGATTGCATGGGCGTCTCGGTGTACCGCTACAAGGTCTATGCCTTCGTGATCAGCGCTGGTCTGGCCGGCCTGGCGGGTTCTCTCTACGCCTACTCCGAGCAGTACATCTCGCCCAACACCTACAACTTCGAGCTGACGGTGATGTTCCTGCTGGCCATCATCATGGGCGGGCGCAAGACGCGCAGCGGCGCGCTGCTCGGCGCCGCGATCATCGTGATGCTGCCCAAGCTGCTCGACGACATCGAGCTGTTCCGCTGGGTCGCGGTGCTGATCGCGATCGGCGTGGTCGCCGGCTCCGCCATCGCGCTCAAGAAGGGCAAGGCCACGCCGCGCACGGTGGCCGTGCCGGTGTTCGGCAGCGTCGCGCTCGCCGGCGTGTCGTTCGTGCTGACGACGATGACCGACTGGCGGCTGTCGATCTTCGGCGTCATCACGCTGTTCGTCGTGTACTTCCTGCAGGACGGCATCATCGGCTTCCTGCGTAACGCCCTCAACTGGCACAGCCGCGTCGAGGTGCCCGCCGTCGACGCCGCCTCCGCGCCGAAAGACGCCGTCTCGACCGCCGCCCAGCACAGCGCGCCGGAGCTGCTGGTCGCCCAGGGCGTGCTGATGCAGTTCG
This sequence comes from Rhizobacter sp. P2_H2, assembly GCF_056403375.1. NCBI lineage: Bacteria > Pseudomonadati > Pseudomonadota > Betaproteobacteria > Burkholderiales > Sphaerotilaceae > Rhizobacter > Rhizobacter sp. P2_H2. Next base: position 1,172 of record NZ_JBFUFP010000709.1, on the reverse strand, counting down.
GCGGCCTGAAGGCGCTGAACAACGTCGACCTGAGCGTGCGGCGCGGCACCATCCACGGCCTGATCGGCCCCAACGGCTCGGGCAAGAGCACGATGATGAACGTGCTGACCGGCATCTACACCCCGACCGGCGGCACGCTCGCGTTCGCCGGCCGCTCGCTGGTCGGGCGCACCTCGTCCGACATCGCGCTGTCGGGCATCGCGCGCACCTTCCAGAACGTGCAGCTGTTCGGCGAGATGACGGCGCTGCAGAACGTGCAGGTCGGGCTGCACCACACCTTCCGCAGCCACCTCGTCGACGTCGCCGTGCACACGCCGCGCTACCGGCGCGAAGAGCGTGCGGCGGCGCAACGTGCACTCGCGCTGCTGGAGTTCGTCGGCCTTGCGGAACTGGTGCACGAGGAGGCGCGCAACCTGCCGTACGGCAAGCAGCGCCTGCTCGAGATCGCTCGCGCCCTGGCGCTCGACCCGCAACTGCTGCTGCTCGACGAGCCGGCCGCCGGCCTGACCGCGCCCGACATCAAGGAGCTGATCTCGATCATCCGCAAGATCCGCGAGCACGGCATCACGGTGATCCTGATCGAGCACCACATGGACGTCGTGATGAGCATCTGCGACACCGTGTCGGTGCTGGATTTCGGGCAGAAGATCGCCGAGGGCCTGCCGGCGCAGGTGCAGGCCGACGAGAAAGTCATCGAGGCCTACCTCGGTGGCCAGGCGGCCTGAGGAGCACGACATGCTGACCATCCAGAAGCTCGAAGCCGGCTACGGCAAGGTGCAGGTGCTGCACGGCATCTCGATCGAGGTGCCACGCGGCAAGGTCGTCACGCTGATCGGCTCGAACGGCGCCGGCAAGACGACCACGATGCGCGCCGTCTCCGGAATGATCAAGCCGAGCGCCGGCGAGATCAGCCTGAACGGCCAGCGCATCGACGGGCTGGAGTCGTACCACATCGCCAAGCGCGGCCTCGCGCACTCGCCCGAAGGCCGCCGCGTGTTCGCGACGATGACGGTGACCGACAACCTGACGCTCGGCGCCTTCCCGCGGCTGACCGGCAGCCGCCCGCGCGGCGACGTGAAGGCCGACCTGGAACGCGCGCTGGAACTCTTCCCGCGGCTGAAGGAGCGGCGCGAGCAGCTCGCCGGCACCTTGTCGGGCGGCGAGCAGCAGAT
>NZ_JBFUFP010000708.1:0-2912 GCF_056403375.1 Rhizobacter sp. P2_H2 | reverse complement strand
GGCCGAAGCGGCCCAGCGCGTGGCCGGCTTCTCGGCCCACGCGGAGACCGTGCTGCGCCAGCAGCAGGTGGGGGACAGGATCCTGAAGCAGCTCGCCGTGCTGCCGACCGCCCGTGCACTCGACGAGCTGGCCGACATGCATGCCCTGGAGCACGAGAAGCTGCTGGTATCGCAGCAGACCTGGCGCTGGGTGCTGGTGGCGTACTCGGCGGTGCTGCTGGTCGCGCTGGGCTGGCTCGCGTGGCGGCTGATCGCCAGCTACCGGATGCTCGCCCGCGTGAACCAGGCGCTGACGCGCAGCCATGCCGAGCTGAAGGAGTCGCAGGTCCACCTGGTGCAGTCCGAGAAGATGTCGGCCCTCGGGCAGATGGTGGCGGGCATCGCGCACGAGATCAACACGCCGCTCGCCTACGTCAAGGGCACGTTCGAGGTGCTGCGCGAGCAGGTCGCCCCGGTGGCCCAGCTCGCGGCCAACAGCGTGCAGTTCGCGCAGATGCTGCACCTGCCGAACGAGCAGCGCGACCGTGCCCGGCTGCAGACGCTGGCCCACGAGTTCGACAAGTCCACGAAGGAGGTCGCAGGCAGCCACGTGATGGACGAGATGGGCCAGCTGCTGGCCGACGGCATCCACGGCATCGAGCAGATCTCCGAGATCGTCACCAACCTGAAGAACTTCAGCCGGCTCGACCGCGCGAAGGTCAGCGAGTTCGCGGTGCATGAAGGCCTGGAGAGCACGCTGCTGCTGGCGCGCAACCTGCTGAAGAACACCGTCGAGATCCGCCGCGAGCTGGCCTTCGACCTGCCGAAGATCCAGTGTTCGCCGTCGCAGATCAACCAGGTCTTCCTGAACATCATCACGAACGCGGTGCATGCGATGCCCGCGGATCGCCCGGAACCCGGCGTGATCACGCTGCGCACCGCGCGCGAGGGCGACGACATGGTGCGCATCGAGATCCAGGACAACGGCAGCGGCATCCCGGCGAACGTGCTGCCGAAGATCTTCGACCCGTTCTACACGACCAAGCCGATCGGCAAGGGCACCGGCATGGGCCTGTCGATCTCGTTCAAGATCGTCCAGGAGCACGGCGGCAGGATCCTTGTCGACACCGAGCCCGGGGTCGRCACCGTGTTCTCGATCCTGCTGCCGCTGCGCCCGCGCGAACCCGGCACGTCCGGCGAACCGCTGCCGCTGGCGGCCTGACCCGCCCACCCATCCCACCCGACGGAGCCCGCCACGTGACAGCACCGCAGAAAGCCCGCATCCTGTTCGTCGACGACGAGGAACGCATCATCAACCTGCTGCGGGTGATGTTCCGCAGCACCTACGAGGTCTTCACGGCATCGAGCGGCGCGCAGGCGCTGGAGATCCTGCATCGTGAACGCATCGACGTGATCGTCAGCGACCAGCGCATGCCCGGCATGACCGGCGTGCAGCTGCTCGCCAAGGTGGGCAGCACGTGGCCCGGCACGGTGCGCGTGCTGTTGACCGGCTATGCCGACCAGTCGGCCATCGTCGGCTCGGTCAATGAAGGCCAGATCTTCCGCTACGTCACCAAGCCCTGGGACCAGGACGCGTTCCGCGTGACCCTCGCCGAGGCGGCCGAGATCGGCCAGATGCAATCGCGGCCGGCCCCCATCGTCACGCCATCGGGCTCGGCGGCGCGCGCCGCATCGCGGCCCGCTGCGGGCGTGCTGCTGCTCGACGACAACGAAGCCGATTGCGCGCTGATCCGTGAGGCGCTGGGCACCCAGTTCACGGTGCACCGCGCCGATACCGTGGCCTGCGCGCTGCAATTGCTGGCGCGCCACGCCATCGGCGTGATGGTGTGCGAATCGCGCGTCGGCGGCGCCRACACCGGCCAGCTGCTGCATACGCTGAAGACCCACTTCCCGGCACTGATCACCGTGATGCTGACGCATCACACCGATGCGGACGAGGTGGTGCGCCTGATCAACCAGGCCCGCATCTTCCGCTTCGCCAGCAAGCCGATCCGCCCGGCGGCGCTGAGCCTGGCAGTGACGGCGGCGATGAAGGAGCACCATCGCTGCCTGGGCGACGCACGCCATGTCGCACTGCACCGCACGATGCGCGTTCCCGGGCTCGACACGCCGGTGGCCAGCGGCATCCTGCAGGGATTGAAGGCGATCACCGCGCGCTGGCGGCTGTTCTCGGCCTGAGGCGCCGCGATACCATCGCGGCCACGATGGATGACATTCCCGACTGGCTGCACCACCTGAACACCCTGGCCGACCAGCCCCCGCTGCTGCTGCGCGAGCGGCTGTGGCTGCAGGCCACCGATGCGGTGATCGGCTCGATCGAGCCGCTGCTCGCCCGCCACATGGCCGAAGCCGACCTGCCGATGCGCCCGCGCGCCGGCGGCTGGCAGGTCGAAGGCCCGCCCGACGCGGCGCTGGCAGTGATCGCCCACTGGCTGCACGAGCATCAGCTGGGCGGTGCCTGGCGCAACGAGCTGCTGGTGGTGGCGAACGAACACGGCGAGCGGCAGGCGCTGATCGAGCGCGCCGCGGTGCGCCCGCTGGGCATTGCCACCGTCGCGGTGCACCTGGTGGGCCACACCGGCGATGGCCGCGTCTGGGTGCAGCAGCGCGCTTTCGACAAGGCGACCGACCCCGGCCAGTGGGACACGCTGTCGGGCGGGATGCTGTCGGCGAGCGAGACCGTCGCCTCCGCCCTGCACCGCGAGACCTGGGAGGAAGCCGGGCTGGAGGTGGCGACGATGCGCAACGTGCGCGCGCTCGGCCACCAGTGGGTGCGCCGCCCGGTCGACAGGAACGGCTACATGGTCGAGCGCATCGAGATGTTCGAGGGCGAGCTGCTGCCGGATCTGGATCCCGACAACCAGGATGGCGAGGTCGAGGGGTTCGACTGCGTGCCGGCCGAGCAGCTGCTG
>NZ_JBFUFP010000707.1:0-2916 GCF_056403375.1 Rhizobacter sp. P2_H2 | reverse complement strand
GCGCGCGCGTGCCGAGCGCGATGAAGATCGGCAGCAGGTCGACCGGCAGGTAGGGCCAGGGCGCGGCCTCGATCTTCGGCAGCATGTTCTGCGTGAACGGCTCGGCCACCCGCAACGGGCCGTCGACGACGGTGCGCGACCAGCCGCCCTCGTGCAGCACCCGCACGCCCAGCTTCGCGAACGTGCGGTCGATCAGCGGGAACTGGTGCGCGGCGGTGTTGCGCACCCGCACGTCGCCGCCGGTGATCGCGCCGAGCGCGAGGAAGGTGACCACCTCGTGGAAGTCGTCGGCGAAGCTGTAGTCGGTGCCGCCGAGCGCGTCGACGCCGTGGATCGTCAGTCGCGAGGTGCCGCAGCCCTCGATGCGCGCGCCGAGCTGGCGCATGAACTCGCAGAACTCCTGCACGTGCGGCTCGGAGGCCGCGTTCATCAGCGTCGCGCTGCCCTCGGCGAGCGCCGCGCACAGCACGAAGTTCTCGGTGGTGGTGACCGACGCGTAGTCGAGCCAGTGGTCGGCCGCGCGCAGCGGGCCGTCGCTGCGCACGATCAGCGCGTCGGGCCGGCGCTCGACGCGCGCGCCGAAGCGCTGCAGCACCTCGACGTGCGGATCGATCTCGCGCACGCCCAGCGTGCAACCCTGCACGTCGCTCTCGATGCGTGCGACGCCGAAGCGCGCCAGCAGCGGCGGCACCAGCATGATCGACGAGCGCATCTCCTGCGGCAGGCGGTGCACGGTCTCGTCGAAGTTCGTGCTGYGGTGGTGCAGGTCGAGCACGCCGGTCTTGAAGTCGACCTCGACGCGGCTGCCGAGCGAGCGGAACACGTCGAGGATCTTGCGCACGTCGGTGATGTCGGGCACGCGGCGCAGGCGCACCGGCTGTCGCGTCAGCAGCGTCGCGCACAGGATCGGCAGCACCGCGTTCTTGTTGGCCGACGGGACGAGGCGGCCCGCAAGAGGCTGGCCGCCGTGGACGATGAGGTGGGACATGGACAGTGCGCGAGGCGCGCGGTGGTGGGCACCGGCGCACTGTCCGCGGCGTCGTCGAACGCCGGATGAAGCCTGTGTGAAGTGACGAGGGCCCTGGTGTCAGCCTTCGTAGCCTTCGACCGTTTTCTCGTCGCGCACCTTCGCGCTGGAGGGGTCTTCGCCGAACTCGCGCTTGGCGCGCCGCTGCCGCAGCAGGTCCCAGCACTGGTCGAGCTGGTGCTCGATGTGGCGGATGCGCTCGGCGTTCTGGCCGGGCGCGGCCGTGCCGTCGCGCAGTTGCTGTTCCTCGTCGACGAGGGCGCTGATGTGCTCGAGGATCGATTTGTCGCTCATGGCCGTTCTCTCCTGCAGTGGCGGATGCGGCGCAGCGTACGCCGGAATCAGTAGCCGACGCTGTAGCGGTAGTTCTTGTAGCGCAGCACGGCCGACTTGAGCCGGATCTGCTCCAGGTGCACGTTGGGCGCGATGATGTCGCCCTCGTGGTAGAGCTGGCCGTTGACGATCAGCATGCGGCTCGCGCGGCTCGACGAGTAGGTCGCGCCGCTGATGGCCAGCGTGGGCAGTTCGCGGCGCACGTCGGCGGGCAACTCGTTCAGCGGCACGGCCGGCGTCTCGTCGGCGGCCGGCGTGGTGGTGCGCGCAGGTTCGCGCCTGGCGGGCACGGGCTTGCGCTGCGCCTTCTCCGGCGCCGCGGCCGTGCGAGTTGCGGCAGGTGCAGGAGCCGGCGCCGCGACCGGTTCCGGGCTCGGTGCCGGGGCGGGGGCCGCAGCAGGAGCGGGGGCCATCGCGACGGGCGCCGGGGGAGGAGGCGGCGGCGCCGGCTGCGGAGGCGGCGGTGCCGAGACGATCACCTCGATCGGCTTGTCGCGCCCGAACGCCATCCAGGCGAACACGACGATCAGTGCCAGCCCGAGCAGCGACGCGACAAAACCCCAGCGCATGCCGCCGCGGCCGTCCGGCAGGTCGTCGTCATCGGGCGTGGCGGTGGCCGTCTGGGCATGCAGCCCGGGCACGCGGCCGCGCTCGCGTTCGGAATCGGCGCGCCGCAAGGCATCGAGGATGTAGGACATCGCTGTGCCTCTCAGTGGGTGAGGCCGGCATCGGCCTGCAGGCGCGGCTCGTCGACGCCGGCGGCGCGGTTGAGCTGCATGAAGGTGGTCGGGCCGGCCACGCCGTCGGCGGTCAGGCCCCAGGCGACCTGGAAGCTCGCAAGGCGCGATTTCAGCGCGGCGTTGAACGGCTGCGCGGCGGCCGGCGCGCTCGCGCCGTCGGCCCGTGCGACCAGCCCGGCCAGTGCGTCGACCGCCGGCCCGCTGTGGCCTTCGCTCAGCGCCGACTGGTAGCCCGCGGGCGCGCGCCAGAAGGTGGCGAAGTCGCCGCGCCACACCTTGGCCAGCGACAGCAGCGACACCGTCTGCGAGACGCCGCCGGCGCGCAGCGTGGCGGTCTGCGGCGTGAGGCCGGTCAGCAGCACGAAGACCGACTGGCCGGCGTCGTCGCGCAGCAGCAGGATGCCCGGCCGGCTCAGCTGGCGGATCAGCGCCAGCGTCGCCACCGTGCGGAAGCACAGCAGGTCCTGCTGCTGCGCGCTGGTGCAGGGGTCGGCCAGGTCGGCGGCGAGCTTCCAGGCCGGGGCCAGCTCGCGCCAGGCCTCCTTCTCGGTGCGCCAGGCGGTCTTCAGGCCGTCGCGCAGGTCGAGCGACACCGCGCTGGCCGGCGGCGCGGCCGGGGTCGCAGCCGATGCGGCGGCCACCGATGGCCGGGCCTTGTCCGGCGAACTGGCGGCCGAGGCCGGGAAATGTGAGGCCGGGAACTGCGACGCCTGCGCATCCGGGTTGCCGCCGGACGGCCGCCCGAGCCGCCCGTCGACCGCCCAGGCCACCATGCCCAGCAGCGCCGCGGCGCCGGCCGCACCCAGCCCCCAGCGC
>NZ_JBFUFP010000706.1:0-2922 GCF_056403375.1 Rhizobacter sp. P2_H2 | reverse complement strand
ATCTCGGCCTCGTCGCCTCGCTCGGCCGCGGCGAGCTGCCGGTGTGGCGCCGCCCGCGCGTCGCCTTCTTCTCCACCGGCAACGAGCTGCGTTCGATCGGCGAAACGCTCGACGAGGGCTGCGTCTACGACAGCAACCGCTACACGCTGTGGGGCATGCTGCAGCGGCTCGGCGTCGAGGTGCTCGACCTGGGCATCGTGCGCGATGAACCCGCCGCGCTCGAGGCCACGCTGCGCCATGCGGTGGAGAACGCCGACGTGGTGATCACCTCGGGCGGCGTCAGCGTCGGCGAGGCCGATCACACGCGCGCGGTGATGGCGCGGCTCGGCGAGGTGCTGTTCTGGCGCATCGCGATGCGGCCGGGGCGGCCGATGGCGGTGGGCCGCATCGCGAGCCAGGGCCGCGAGGCGGTGCTGTTCGGGCTGCCGGGCAACCCGGTCGCGGTGATGGTGGGCTTCTACACCTTCGTGCGCGATGCGCTGCTCGCGATGTCGGGCGCCGCGGTCGAGCCGCTGCCGATGCTGCAGGCGCGCTGCACGACGGCGATCCGCAAGCGGCCGGGGCGCACCGAGTACCAGCGCGGCATCGTCTCGCGCGGCGTGGACGGAACGTGGCAGGTGGCGATCACCGGGTCGCAGGGCTCGGGGGTGCTGCGCAGCATGAGCGAGGCGAACGGGCTCGTGGTGCTGCCGCATGGGCAGGGGGATGTCGCGGCGGGCAGCCTGGTGGAGATACTGCCGTTCGACGGGCTGGTTTGAACGCGTCCCGGATTGGCATCCGGGCTACAGGTTCACCTCACGCTCTCGACGCCCTTGTTGGCCAACTGGTCGGCGCGCTCGTTGCCCGGATCGCCTGCGTGGCCCTTCACCCAGCGCCAGTCGACGTGGTGCAGGTTGCGCAGCCCGTCGAGGCGCTGCCACAGGTCGGCATTCTTCACCGGCTTCTTGTCGGCCGTCTTCCAGCCGCGCGTCTTCCAGCCGTGGATCCACTCGGTGATGCCCTTGCGCACGTACTCGCTGTCGGTGTAGATGATCACGTCGCAGGTGCGCTTCAGCGACGCGAGCGCCTCGATCACCCCGGTGAGCTCCATGCGGTTGTTGGTGGTCTGGCGCTCGCCGCCGAACATCTCCTTCTCGTGCTCGCCGGTGCGCAGCCACGCGCCCCAGCCGCCAGGGCCGGGGTTGCCCTTGCAGGCGCCGTCGGTGTAGATCAAGACCTGCGGGCGCTTGATCTGCGGTTGATCGGACGGGGCGGCGGACGATGCTTCAGTCATGGAGTCTCGGAAGATGAATGGGCGCGCTGGTGGGTGCGGTGGCTCGCGACGGTGGCCGCACGCTGGCCGGCAGTGCGCTGCTGGCGGATCAGGCCCACCAGCCGCATGCCGCGCACGCGCTTCACCGCCACCAGCAGGTAGACGCTGCCGAGCACCGGCCACCAGCGTTCGCCGATGCGTTCGGTCCAGGCATAGCGTGCGAGCCACGCATCGGTCTTGAGGGGAGGACGATAACAGCCGAAGCGCCCGCCCTGCACCTCGAAGCTCAGCAGCCGCAGCCAGTCGCGCAGCCGCCAGTAGCCGAGGAACTCGCCGTCGTTCGGCAGGAAAAGCGGCTTCTGGCGCGAAAAGCCGATGTAGCGCAGCAGCCGGCCGCAGCGCTGGCGCAGGCCCCACAGGCTGGTCGGGTTGAAGCCGAGGATCACGACGCGCCCTTCTGGCCGCAGCACGCGCTCGACCTCGCCGAGTGCCAGGTGCGGGTCGCGCGCGAGCTCCAGCGTGTGCGGCAGCACGACCAGGTCGAGGCTCTGCGAATCGAACGGCAGCGCATCGAAATCGCAGMGCAGCACGACGGCCACGCGCTCGGCCGGAGTGCCGTTGGTAACACCGGCGGCGGCATCCGTGGGAACTTCGGCCGCGGGATCGCGCTCCACCAGCTTCCCTTGCGCGTCGAGCGCCACCCAACGGTGCGGCATCCGGTTGGCCCTCAACCCCTCGAGTTCGGTCATGCCGAGCTGCAAAGCGTGAAATCCGAACACATCGGCCACGCTTCGATCGAGTTGGGCCTGTTCCCAGGCCAGCAGGTAGCGCCCCGGGGGGGTCTCCAGCCACTGGGCCAAACCTATAATCCCGCCGACTTGTGTCATGAAACTGCTTGCCCTGCCAGCCTTCGCCGATAACTACATCTGGATGCTTCACGATGGCCGGCAGGCTCTCGTCGTCGATCCGGGTGAATCGGCACCGGTGGAGCAAGCGCTGGACGCTCATGGCCTGAGGCTGTCGGCGATTCTAGTGACCCATCACCATGGCGACCACGTCGGCGGCGTCGATGCGCTGCGACCGCGCCTCGAAGGCCCCGTCTACGGGCCCGCGCGCGAGAAGATCCCCACCCCGTTCACGCCCTTGCACGATGGCGATGCCGCCGAGTGGCTCGGCCTGCGCTTCGAGGTGATCGACGTGCCGGGCCACACCGCCGGCCACATCGCGTACTTCTGCGCTGCGAGCGATGGMGATGCGCCGATCCTGTTCTGCGGCGACACCCTCTTCTCCGGCGGCTGCGGGCGGCTCTTCGAGGGCACGCCGGCGCAGATGCACCGCTCGCTGTCGCGCCTGGCCGCGCTGCCCGGCGACACGCGGGTGTGCTGCGCGCACGAGTACACGCTGTCGAACCTGAAGTTCGCACGCGCCGTCGAGCCGCACAACCGCGACCTGCTCGACTACACGGCGCTGTGCGAATCGCTGCGCGCCGACGACCGCGCGACGCTGCCGAGCTCGATCGCGCAGGAGCGGCGCATCAATCCCTTCATGCGCTGTGCGCAACCCGAGGTGGCTGCTGCCGCCGCCACCCACGGCGCCCGGCCCGACGACGAAGTCGACGTGCTGGCCGCGCTGCGCCACTGGAAAAACAACTTCTGATGACCGACTTGATC
>NZ_JBFUFP010000705.1:0-2922 GCF_056403375.1 Rhizobacter sp. P2_H2 | reverse complement strand
GATCAAGATCGCGCTGGCCGTCGCCGACGAGGCCTGCCGGCACGGCGGCATCGACCCGGCACTCGCCGCCACGGTGTTCGCCTCGTCGAGCGGCGATGGCGCGAACTGCCATGCGCTGTGCGAGGCGCTGGCCGGCAACGACCGGCTGGTGTCGCCGACGCGCTTCACGAACTCGGTGCACAACGCCGCGGCGGGCTACTGGCACATCGCCGTCACCGGCCGGGCCGCGTCGACCAGCCTGTGCGGCTTCGACACCAGCTTCGCGGCCGGGCTGATCGAAGCGGCCGGGCAGCTGCATGGCGAGCCGTCGCAGCCGGTGCTGCTGGTCGCGAGCGACACGCCCTACCCCGAGCCGCTGCATGCCACGCGGCCGCTGCCCGACAGCCTGGGCGTCGCGCTGGTGCTGCGGCCGATCGGCGATGGCGCGGTGGCGCGGCTGGTGATCGCGGCACAGGCGCCGCAGCCGCCGACGCCATGCCGTGATGCGGCGCTCGAGGCGCTGCGCCAGCAGATCCCCGCGGCACGCGCGCTGCCGCTGCTCGAACTGATCGCGCGCGGCGAAGCAGGCCGCGTCGTGCTGGACTGCCAGCCCGGCCTGTCGCTGCGGGTGGACATCCACCGCTCGTGATGAATGACGAGGCCCTGCTGCTCGACCAGGCCGGGATCGCCGCACTGATCCCGCACGCCGGGTCGATGTGCCTGCTCGACGGCCTGCTGGCCTGGGATGCGCACAGCATCCGCTGCCGCGCCACCGGCCACCATGCCGCCGACCACCCGCTGCGCACCGCGTCGGGCCTGCTCGCCACCGCGGCGATCGAGTACGCGGCGCAGGCGATGGCGCTGCATGGCGCGCTGCTCGCGCAATCGACCGGCGCGCCGGCCGCGCCGGGCTTCCTCGCGAGCGCGCGCGGCGTGCGCTGCCACCGCTTGCACCTGCACGACCTGCCCGGCGCGCTCGACGTCGTCGCCGAACGCGTGGCCGGCGATGCGCACCAGCTGCTCTACGCGTTCCGCGTGCAGCATGCCGGCACGCCGGTGGCCGACGGGCGGGCCGCGGTCGTGCTCCATCCTGGAGAGACACCATGAGCGACACCCCTTCCCTGCGGCGCGCACTCGTCACCGGTGCCAGCGGCGACCTCGGCAGCGCGATCGCGCGCCGGCTGGCGCGCGGCGGCTTCCATGTGATCCTGCATGCCAACTCGCGGCCCGAGGCGGTCGAATTGCTGGCGCTGCAGCTGAACGCCGCGGGCGGCTCGGCCGAGGCGGTCTGCTTCGACGTGACCGATCGCGCGGCCTGCGAGGCGGCGCTGCTGCCGCTGGCCGAGATCGGCGCGATCCAGGTGATCGTCAACAACGCCGGGCTGCACGACGATGCGGTGTTCCCGGCGATGCGCGAGGAACAGTGGCACCGCGTGATCGACGTGTCGCTGCACGGCTTCTTCAACGTGACGCAGCCGCTGGTGATGCCGATGATCCGCACGCGCTGGGGCCGGGTGATCAACCTGTCGTCGGTGGCCGGCGTGATGGGCAACCGCGGGCAGACGAACTATGCGGCGGCCAAGGGGGCGTTGAACAGCGCGACCAAGGCCTTGTCGCTGGAGCTGGCGAGCCGCGGCATCACGGTGAACGCGGTGGCGCCGGGCATCATCGCGTCGCGCATGACGGCGCAGGCCTTCGACGACAAGGCGATCGGCCAGCTGGTGCCGGCCAAGCGGGCCGGCACGGCGGACGAGGTGGCGGCGCTGGTGGGGTTCCTCGCGGGGGACGAGGCCGGCTACATCACCGGGCAGGTGATCTCGATCAACGGCGGGATGGCGTAGTTCAGGCGGGGTTCTTCGCCTTGAACTGAGCGAGATTGAAAGCCGCCTTGGCCTTGATCTTGTTCTGCAGCAGCCCCGACCACCCGAGCGCCCAACCCGGCGCGCCGAGTGCCTGCCGCGACCAGGCCCAGAAATCGAACTGGTCGACATGGCGCACGATCAGCCCGTCGCGGAACTCGAAGCTCGCGTCGATGATGTTCAGCACCTTGCGCCCGGTGGCCGAGAACGTGTAGTTCGCCTCCCAGTGCGCCGAGCCGTTCTGGTCGTCGGCCTGGATGCCGGTGTACTCGAGCCGCAGGTCGCGCCCGTTGGTGCAGAGCATGCGCCACATCATCCCCGCATCGGCGCCGTGCAGGTCGAACACCGGATCGGTGAAGTGGATCTCGCGGTGGTAGCAACTGCCCATCGCGGACCAGTCGCGGCGGCAGAAGCCTTCGTAGAAGCGTTGGATCAGTGCGGCGTGGTCGTGCATGCGGGCCACCGGGGCGGAATCGAATTCGGCACAGTGTGCCAGCACCGCAAGCCGTTCGGGTATCCGGCGATGCGGATTCGCCACTGAAGTCGCTAAGCTTCGCACATGAAGTTGCTGCTTGCCGAAGACGACGCCATCCTTGCCGATGCCCTCAGCGCCAACCTGGCACTGGCCGGCTTCGAGGTCGACGTGGCCCCGAACGGCGCCGTCGCCGAATACCTGCTGCTGCGCCAGCAGTTCGATCTCGGCGTGCTCGACCTGGGCCTGCCGCTGGTCGACGGCCTGACGGTGCTCAAGCGCGTGCGTGCCGCCCGGCCGACGCTGCCGATGCTGGTGCTGACCGCGCTCGACGGGCTCGACCACCGCGTCGCCGGGCTGAACGCGGGCGCCGACGACTACCTGACCAAGCCGTTCGACTTCCCCGAGCTGGAGGCCCGCATCCGCGCGCTGCTGCGCCGCACCCGCAGCGCGGCCACCGCGTCGGCGCAGGAGATGGGGCGGCTGAGCTTCGACCGCGACACCCGGCGCGCCGCGATCGGCAACGAGGCGATGGAGCTGTCGCCGCGCGAATGGATGCTGATGGACCTGCTGCTCACGCAGCGTGACAAGGTCGTGACCAAGGAACAGATC
>NZ_JBFUFP010000704.1:0-2924 GCF_056403375.1 Rhizobacter sp. P2_H2 | reverse complement strand
GCGAGCAGCAGGCTCGCCGCCAGCGCGAGGGCCACCGCGCGTCGGCCGGTCGGCGCGGTCCAGGTCATCGCGCGGCCCTCACAGCAACAGCAGCACGGCGGCGCCCGGCAGCAGCCACCACCACAGGCTGCGCGGCACGTCGAACTGCTGGGTCGCGCCCCACGCGCCGGTGAAGCCGTCGGCCTGCTGCGTGCGCACGCGCAGGTAGTAGCGGCCCGGCGCCGGCCGCGGCAGCACCAGCTCGGGCAGGTTCTCGCGCCGCTCCAGCACCAGCTGCGTGAATGCGGGATCGGTCGCGACCTGCACGTCGTAGGTGTCGTCGCTGCTGCGGGCCCGCCAGCGGAACACCAGGCGCTCGCCCTCGTCGCGCGGCGCCTCGAGCGCCACCGGCGGCGGCGTCTCGCGCAGTTCGAAGCTGCTGGCATCGCTGAACGGGCCGTGGTCGTCGCCGGCCGCGATGCTCGCGATGCGCCAGTGGTAGCGGCCGGGCGGCAGCGCAAGGGCGAGGCGTTCGCTGCCCACGTCGCGGCGGTCGATGCGGACGGTCTCGAAGCGCGCGTCGTCGGCCACCTGCAGGTGGTAGCGCTGCGCGGCAGCGGCCTTCGTCCAGTTGAACTCGACCCGCTCGCCGTAGGCATGCCCCTCGTCGCGCGGCTGGGTCGTGAACGGCGGCTCCGGGCGCGCCTTCAGCGTGAACGCCAGCTGCCCGCTGCGGCCTTCCAGCCCCTGCGGGTCGCGGGCGCGCACCTGCAGCAGGTAGCGGCCATCGGGCAGGTCGGCCCATTGCGCGGCGGGTTCGGTGAACTCGCCGTCGAGCAGGCGCTGGTTCAGCGCTTCGTCGGCGAAGACCTGCGCGCGGTAGCCGGCGGCGCCAGGCGGCGCCGGCCACGAGAAGCGCAGTGGCACGCGCTCATAGCGCGTCGGCAGCGTCGACAGGCCTGGTGCCGGCGGCAGCGGCCGCACCGGCGAGGCGCCGGCCCCACCGGCCACCATGCCGAAGCCGTCGCCGATGGTCGCCACCGGCTTGCGGCCGACGCTGGCCGCGACGCGCCCTTCGGTGACTTCGGCCGCCGTGCTGCCGGCGGCGGTGCGCACGCGGAACTCGGTGCCGCGCACGCCCAGCGTCAGCACCGGCGTGCGGATGTCGTAGGCCGAGCCGGGCGTGCGTTGCGGGTTGACGCGCGACTCCGCCTCGCCCTGCTCGAGCGAGAGCTGCGAGCGCGTGACGCCGCTGTGGCCGAACACCAGCAGCGAATCCATGCGCAGCTGCGAGCCGCCGGAGACCAGCACGCGGGTCGAGTCGGCCAGGCGCAGCGTCAGGTTCGCGTCGGCCTCGGTGCGCAGCAGGTCGCCCGGCTGCAGCGTGTCGCCGACCACCAGCGCGATGCGTTGGCCGGCGCGCTCGCGCTGGGCGCCGCCCGACAGGAAGGCGACGCTCGCGACCGTCGCCTCGGCGCGCAGCCAGGCCACCGGCAGGCGCAGCTGGCGGCCCGGCTCGAGCCGCTTCGGGTCGGCGACGCGGTTCAGGCGCTGCAGCCGGTGCCAGCCGCTGCCGGGGGCGAGGTAGCTGTTGGCGATGCTGTAGAGGGTGTCGCCGGGGACGACGCGGTAGTGCCAGTCGGTGGCCGGTGCGGAGGCGGCAGCGGCAGGAGGCGCCAGGTCGGCGGCCATCGCACCGGCGCAGGCGGTGCCCCATGCGAGCGCCGCAACGGCACCCCGCGCACTGCGCATTGCATTGCCGGCGGGCGAACGGGACATCGTGCCTCCCCTCTGACCCGATGCAACCCGGCGCGTCTATGCGGCCAAGCCCTGACCCGGCCCAGAGCGCGGAAAGATAGCATGGGCCGACCGCTTCGTGCCCTCCCGATGACCCCCTATCCTGCACCGTATCCCCACCTGCTCGACCCGCTCGACCTCGGCTTCGTCACGCTGCGCAACCGCGTGCTGATGGGCAGCATGCACACCGGCCTGGAGGACGGCCGCAAGCACTTCCCGGCGATGGCCGCGTTCTTCGCCGAGCGTGCACGCGGCGGCGTCGGGCTGATGGTGACCGGCGGCTTCGCGCCGAACATCGCCGGCTGGACCAAGCCGTTCGCCGGCATGCTGGCCAGCAGCGGGGCGGCACGCCGCCACCGCGAGGTGACCGGCGCGGTGCATGCCGAGGGCGGGCGCATCGCGCTGCAGATCCTGCACACCGGGCGCTACGGCTACCACCCGTTCTGCGTCGCGCCGTCGCGCATCCAGTCGCCGATCTCGCCGTTCATGCCGCGCGAGCTGTCGGTGCGCGGCATCGAGCGGCAGGTCCGCGCCTTCGTGCGCTGTGCGCTGCTGGCGCGCGAGGCCGGCTACGACGGCGTCGAGATCATGGGCAGCGAGGGCTACCTGATCAACCAGTTCCTGGTGACGCACACCAACCAGCGGCGCGACGACTGGGGCGGCTCGTACGAGAACCGCATGCGGCTGCCGGTGGAAATCGTGCGCCGCGTGCGCGAGGCGGTCGGGCCCGATTTCATCCTGATCTACCGGCTGTCGATGATCGACCTGATCCCCGACGGCAGCAGCTGGCCCGAGGTGGTCGCGCTCGCGAAGGCGGTGACGCAGGCCGGCGCGACGATCCTGAACACCGGCATCGGCTGGCACGAGGCGCGCGTGCCGACCATCGCCACCAGCGTGCCGCGCGGCGCGTTCGCATCGGTCACGCAGACGATGCGCCGCGAGCTGCGCGCCGCCGGGTTGACGATCCCGCTGGTCACCAGCAACCGCATCAACACGCCCGAGGTGGCCGAGCAGCTGCTGGCCGACGGCTGCGCCGACATGGTGAGCCTGGCGCGCCCGCTGCTGGCCGACCCGGCCTTCGTCAACAAGGCGGCATCGGGGAAGCCGGAGTCCATCAACACCTGCATCGCCTGCAACCAGGCCTGCCT
>NZ_JBFUFP010000703.1:0-2924 GCF_056403375.1 Rhizobacter sp. P2_H2 | reverse complement strand
GTGGTGCTCGACCAGGACGGGCAGGCGCGCGGCTTCGCGATGCTGCGCCGCTTCGGGCGCGGGCTGAGCCTCGGGCCGGTGGTGGCGCCGGACGTCGAGGGCGCGAAGGCGCTGATCGCCCACCTGGTGGGCTTGAACGCCGGCAAGTTCGTGCGCATCGACATCGACTTCGACAGCGGGCTCACCGAGTGGCTGGAGAGCCTGGGGCTGCTGCGCGTGGATGCGCCGACGGTGATGGTGCGCGGCGCGGTGCCGGTGCTCGCCGACGGCAGCCGCCTGTTCTCCCTCGTCAACCAGGCGCTCGGCTGACCCGATGAGCTTCGTCTACAAATCAGACCCGGTGCGCGGGCGCCAGTGGGCCGAGATCTTCGCGCGCGAGGCGCCGGCGCTGGCGTTTCGCATCTGGCCCGACATCGGCGACCCGGCGCAGGTGCGCTTCCTCGCGGCCTGGGAGCCGCCGGCCCGTCTCGGCGAGTTGTTCCCGAACCTGCAGGTGCTGTTCTCGTCCGGGGCCGGCGTCGACCAGTTCGACTTCGCGGCGCTGCCAGCCGGGCTGCCGGTCGTGCGCATGGTCGAGCCCGGCATCATCGGCGGCATGGTCGAGTACGTCAGCTGGGCGGTGCTGGCCCTGCACCGCGACATGCTGCAGTACCGGCGCCAGCAGGCGCAGGCGCAGTGGAAGGCGGCACCGGTGCGGCCGGCCGGGCACTGCCGCGTCGGCGTGCTCGGGCTCGGCTCGCTGGGCCGGGCGGCGCTTGCGCAGTTGCGCAGCTTCGGCTTCGATTGCGCCGGGTGGAGCCGCTCGCGCCACCAGGTCGACGGCGTGCAGTGCTTCGCCGGCGCGGATGAGCTGCCGGCCTTTCTCGCGCGCACGCAGATCCTGGTGTGCCTGCTGCCGCTGACCGACGAGACGCGCGGCTTCCTGGACGCGGCGCTGTTCGCGCAGCTGCCGCGCGGCGCCGGCCTGGTGCAGGTGGGGCGCGGACCGCAGCTGGTGCAGGCCGACCTGCTGGCCGCGCTCGCGCAGGGCTGGATCGCCGACGCGGTGCTCGACGTGACCGACCCTGAGCCGCTGCCGCCCGATCACCCGTTCTGGCAGCACCCGAACATCTGGCTCACGCCGCACATCGCGAGCATGACGCAGCCCGACACCGCGGCGCGCGTGGTGCTGGACAACCTGCGGCGCTTCGAGGCCGGCGAAGAGATGGTCGGCCGCGTCGACCGCGCGCGCGGTTACTGACCGCGCACGCCGCCACATCTTCTGCTGAACCGCCGCGAAGAACGATGCTGCGTTGCGCCGCGCCGGCCCAAAGCAGCACCACGCGCCGGGGGCGCCATCCTATTCTGGAGGCTCACCACCACGAGCCCACCGCATGTCGTCGCCAGCCCTTTCCACCCTCGATGCGCTGATCGCGCTCGACCGAGACCACCTGATCCATCCGGTCGCGCCGTGGCGCAAGCACCAGCAGCGCGGCGTCACCGTGCTCGAGTCCGGCCACGGCGCCTGGCTGAAGGATGCGAGCGGGCGCGAGCTGCTGGACGCCTTCGCCGGCCTGTGGTGCGTCAACATCGGCTACGGCCACGAGAGCGTGGTGCAGGCCGCGGCCGAGCAGATGCGCAAGCTGCCCTATGCCACCGGCTACTTCCACTTCGGCAGCGAGCCGGCGATCCGCCTGGCCGCGAAGCTGGTCGAGATCACGCCGGCCTCGCTGACGCGCGTCTACCTGACGCTCGGCGGCTCGGAGGCGGTGGACGCGGCCAGCCGCTTCATCGTGCAGTACTACAACAACACCGGCCGCCCGCACAAGAAGCATTTCATCGCGCTGGAGCGCGGCTACCACGGCTCGTCGTCGTTCGGCGCCGGGCTGACCGCGCTGCCGCTGTTCCACCGCGGCTTCGACCTGCCGCTGCCCAACCAGCACCACATCGCCTCGCCCTACGGGTACCGCAGCGCGGCCGGGGCCGATCCGCAGGCGCTGATCGCGGCCTCGGTGGCGGCGCTGCGCAGCAAGGTGGCCGAGCTCGGCGCCGACCACGTGGCCGCCTTCTTCTGCGAGCCGATCCAGGGCTCGGGCGGCGTGGTCGTGCCGCCGGTGGGCTGGCTGAAGGCGATGCGCGAGGCGGCGCGCGAGCTCGACATCCTGTTCGTCGYCGACGAGGTSATCACCGGCTTCGGCCGCACCGGCCCGATGTTCGCGTGCGAGGCCGAGGGCGTCGAGCCCGACCTGATGACGCTCGCCAAGGGCCTGACCGCCGGCTATGCGCCGATGGGCGCGACGCTGATGTCGGAGCAGGTCTTCGCCGGCATCGCCGACGGCGCGCCGGCGGGCGCGGCGATCGGCCACGGCGCGACCTACTCGGCCCACCCGGTCAGCGCGGCCATCGCGCTCGAGGTGCTGCGCCTGTACGACGAGGGCGGCATCCTCGCCCACGGCCAGGCGGTGGCGCCGCACTTCGCGGCCGTGATGGACGGCCTGCGCGATCACCCGCTGGTCGGCGAGTCGCGCCACCGCGGGCTGCTCGGCGCGCTGGAGCTGGTGAGCGACAAGGCCACGAAGCGCGGCTTCGATCCGGCGCTCGGCCTGCCGGACCGGCTGTTCGACGCCGGCTACCGGCGCGGGCTGATCTTCCGCTCGTTCGGCGACCACATCCTGGGCTTTGCGCCGGCGCTGTGCTTCACCGAGGACGAGTTCGTGCAGATGGCGCAGCGCCTGCGCGGCACGCTCGACGACGTGCTGCGCGAACCCGACCTGCGCGCCGCGCTGAAGTAGGCGGCGATGATGTTCTGCTCCACCGCGCGGTTTCCCGTCGCAAAATCGGCCACCCCAGACTCCTCTTCCTGCCGTGACCAGCTCCCTCAAGCTCGACCGCCTCGACCTGCGCATCCTGAGCCAGCTGCAGAAGAACGGGCGCATCACCACCGT
>NZ_JBFUFP010000702.1:0-2925 GCF_056403375.1 Rhizobacter sp. P2_H2 | reverse complement strand
GCGTGACCGGGCGCTGCAGGAAGATCGACTGGCCGAGGTTGCCGTGCAGCACCTCGCCGATCCAGTACGCGAACTGCACCGGCAGCGGCTTGTCGAGGCCGTAGTCCTTCTGCACGCGGGCGATGTCCTCGGCGGTGGCCTGGTCGCCCAACAGCACCGAGATCGGGTCGCCCGACGCGGCGCGCGTCAGCACGAACACCATCACCGCGACGATGGCGAGCACGGCCAGCATGCCGGCCAGGCGGGAGAGAAGGTAGCGATGCACGGCCTACTTGATCCGCGCGTTCCAGAAGAACGGCCAGGTCGACGGCACGTAGCCGTCGAGCGCCAGGCTGCGTGCTGCGAGCCCGTTGAAGCGGCCGACGTTGATGTACGGCACCTCGTCGTAGACCACCTGCTGCACCTTGCCCCACAGCGCGCCGCGCTTGGCCGCATCGGTCTCCTGGTTGAAGGCGGCCAGCGCCGCCTGCTTGGCCGGCGAACTCCACCAGCCCGGTGCGCCTTCGCCGAGTTGCGGCGGCGACAGCATCGGCTCGGGGAACTGACCGGAGTGGGTKACGTACAGGTCCCACAGCTTCGAGTCGTTGCGGCGCTGCACCAGCGTCGCCCAGTCGACGACGTTCAGCTCGACCTTGAAGCCGGCGCGCTTCAGCTGCTCGGCCATCAGCAGCGCCATGTTGTAGTGGAAGTCGTACTGCCGGCTCGTCAGCACGCGCACCGGCTCGCCCTTGTAGCCGGCCTTCTCGGCGTCGTCCTTCGCCTTCTTCGCGTTGCGCTGGTTGTAGGCATCGGTGCCGACGTTCGAGTAGAACGGCGAGCCCTTCGGGAAGTGGTTGCCCTCGGCGCTGAAGAAGCGGGTGTCGCCGAAGCCGGCGGCCAGCATCTCGCCCTCGCCGATCGCGGTCTGCAGCGCGCGGCGCACGCCGACGTTGGCGGCCACGCCTTCCTTGGTGTTCAGCACCAGGTACGGGAAGCCGAACGAGGTGGTCAGGATCGGCACCGTCTTGCCGGTGGCCTTCTCGAGCCGCGACAGCGCCTCGACCGGCAGCAGGTCGGCGAAGTCGTACTGCGCGGCCAGCGCGCCTTCGACACGCGTGTTGGCGTTGGGCACCGGCACGAAGCGCAGCTCCTCGATCAGCGCCTCGCGCTTGCCGGCGTAGCCGCTCGCCGGCTCCTTGCGGGCGCTGTACTTGTCGAAGCGGGTCAGCAGCACGTAGGCATCGGGCTTGCGCTCCTTGAAGCGGTACGGGCCGGTGCCGACGAACTCCTTCAGCGGCGTCGCGATCGACTCCTTGGCCATGATCGCGGCCATGCCGCTCGGCAGCGCGAGCTGGGCCAGCAGCGGGGCGTACGGGTTCTTCAGCACGATCTGCACCGCGAGCGGGCTGGTGGCCTTGATGCTGTCGAGCTCCTTGCCGACGGCCTTGCCGCGCGGCGCCTGTTCCATCCAGCGCTGCAGGCTCGCGACCACGTCGTCGGCGTTCAGTTCGCGGCCGCTGTGCAGCAGCACGCCGCGGCGCAATGTGATCGTGTAGGTCTTGCCGTCGGCGCTGATCTTGGGCTGCGCTTCAGCCAGCATCGGCACCACGTTCCACTTCGCGTCGAAGGTGTAGAGCGGCTCGTAGACGTGCTGCATGATGGTGCCGACCAGGTCGGCGGTGGAGGCCATCGGGTCGAGCGTCTGCGGCTCGCCGACCATCGCGAGCGTCGCGAAGTTGCGCGGACCCTGGGCCTGCACGGTGCCGGCGGCCCCGAGCAGGCAGGCGGCCAGGCCGAGCGCGGCGGGCAGCTTCAGCAGGGTGCGGCGGGGGAGGGAAGCGATGCGGGACATGGCGGGATCTCCAACAAGGGCAGTACGGCTGAAATCTGAAAATATTTTTCAGAACGACGCGACTATGGAGCAATCGCCGTGCCAAATAATCGGGGTTTACCCGCCATGTGACAGTGTTGACTGAAAGACACTTTCACATCTATGGTGCGCAGCTGCACTGTTTTCACCCTGAAGGAGTCTTCCATGCCCCTCGAATACCTTGGCGCCCCGCCGGTGGCTTCCGACCGCCAGGCGCGGCCGTTCTCTCCGGCCGTGCGCGCCGGTGACTTCATCTACGTGTCGGGCCAGGTCCCGGCGGATGCGAACGGCGAGATCGTCGCCGGCGGCATCGAGGCGCAGACGCGCCAGGTGATGGAGAACCTGAAGTCGGTGCTGGCGCTGGCCGGCGCAACGTTCGACGACGTCTGCAAGAGCACCTGCTGGCTGCAGGACGCGCGCGACTTCGGCGCGTTCAACCGCATCTACATGAGCTACTTCCCGAACGGGAAGCCGGCGCGCTCGACGACCGAGGCGCGGTTGATGGTGGATGCGAAGGTGGAGATCGACGTGATCGCGTTCAAGCCGGTGAAGTGAGGCGCCAGCGGGGCAAGAGGAGACAAATGGACTGATTCGGTCTTCTGGGAGTTGCGGCTTAATTGCCACCTTATCGACTCAAGGTGGCAAATATGATTTGTTATCGATGGCTGTATGCATCAGATATGATGCGTTCCTTTGGCTGCTAGAAGTCATGCGCCGTCCCGAAGCTGCCTTTGCCAGTCCTGCGTCCCTCGCGGCCTCGGGCCAGTTGGGCGCTGCGATCCGCCTGGCCCGCCTGGCGCGCAACCTCACGCAGGCCGACTTCGCGGAGCGTGCCCGCATGAGCATCGCCACCTTGCAGCGCATCGAGCGCGGTGACCCGGCGGTCAGCTTCTCATCATGGCTGTCGGCGATGGAGGTCTCCAACCTGCTGCCGATTCTCCAGAAGGCCGCAGACCCGGATGCCGATGCTGCCGGCCGCGTCCGGCGTGAACTCGAACAGCGCAAGCGCGCGACCGGATCCAGGGGCAAGGCCGCCGAGGAGGATCCCTATGCCTTCTGAGTTCAAAGGGGTCGTC
>NZ_JBFUFP010000701.1:0-2927 GCF_056403375.1 Rhizobacter sp. P2_H2 | reverse complement strand
CCGTCGGGATGGTCGTCGGTCAAGTCGGTGCCGGGCACAGCGTCGACGACATCCTGGCCGACTATCCCTATCTGGAGCGAGAAGACATCCTGCAGGCGCTGCGCTATGCCGCCTGGCGCGCCGATGAGCGCGAAGTCGAGGCAGGCGCGCTGCTGACGATCGACACGAAGCGCACCCGCTTGCGCCTGTTGCCGCTGCAAGTGAATCGGTGATCGGTTGCCGGCTCACGCCCGGCGCCAGATACTCCGTTCCGCCTCCGTGACCCTGAGGTCGGCAATTGCCGAGCGGCCTTGAATGCGACTCGGCCCGTCCTGCCTAGAATGCCCAGCCTGGTCCGGCGTGTCCGCCGGCGCGAGGAATGGATTCATGCAGCAGCTCTCAGGCATCTGGGTTCCCGTCATCACGCCGTTCGCGGCGGACGGGCGCGTCGACCATGAACGGCTCGCCGCGTTGGTCAAATCCCTGGTGGCCGATGGCATCCACGGCCTGGTCGCCTGTGGCACCACCGGCGAGGCCGCGACGCTCGACGAGGCCGAGCAGGCCGCCGTGCTGGGCACCGTGCTGTCGGCGGCCGGCGGGCGGCCGGTGCTGATGGGCGTGAGCGGCATCGCGCCGCGCGAGGTGATGGCGGCGTGCCGGCGCTTCGGAGAACAGGCCGTCGCAGGCTTCCTGGTGCCGCCACCGTCGTATGTGCGCCCGTCGCAACAGGGCGTCGTCGATTTCTACCGCGAGGTCGCGGCCGCCGCGGCACCGCGCGCGATCGTCGTCTACGACATCCCGTACCGCACCGGCGTCGAGCTGAGCCTGGCGACGCTGCGCACGCTGGCCGGGATTCCCGGCGTGGCCGGCCTGAAGGACTGCGGCGGCGACGCCCGCAAGACGCAGGCGCTGATCGCCGACGGCCGCCTCGCGGTGCTGGCCGGCGAGGACCACCAGATCTTCACGACGCTGTGCCAGGGCGGGCAGGGCGCCATCGCGGCCAGTGCGCACCTGCATGCGCGGCGCTTCGTCGAGCTGTTCGACGCGCTGCAGTCGGGCGACCTGCCGCGCGCCCGCCGGCTGCACCATGCGCTCGCACCGATGGTGGCGGCGCTGTTCGCTGAGCCGAACCCGGGCCCGCTGAAGGCGCAGCTCGCGGCGCTCGGCCGGATCGGCCCCACGCTGCGCGCGCCGATGACCCCGGCGAGCGCGCCGGTCGCGGCCGCGCTGCAGGCAGCCTGGCGAGGGGTCGATCAAGGGGCCGATCGAGCGGCCTGATCAGGCCTTCGCGCCGATCTGCTTCAGCGCCTGCTGGCAGGCGGCGTCGCGCTCGGCCTGCGGCTTGGCCTTCAGCTCCTCGAACGCGAGGTCGCCGTTCAGGCGGCCCTGCATGAACAGCTTCAGGATGTTGACGTCCAGCTTGGCCAGCAGGTCCGAGCGGCCATGCGCCTCGGTCTCGAAGCGGCCCTTGAAGGCATCGAGCGCGGCATCGCTCGCGCCGCAGTGCTGTGCCATCTGGTAGCGCTGGCCGCTTTGCAGCCCGCCTTCGACGACCTCGTCCTTGGATTGCGCCATGGCGGCACAGGAGAACCACAGCAGGCAGGCGATCGGGACGAGGCGCATGGGAGATGTCGGAGGGTTGGACAATCCGCGAGGTTAACCGAGCCGGTGCGCCGGCTCGCATGGCCTCCGTAACGCGCGTGACCGGCTGTTGCTTTCGCCGCTAGCATGCCGTGATGGTCGATGCATCGCTGAGGTTCCTCGAAGGGGGTGGTGAGATGGGCGCGCGCATGCGCGCCTTCGATTGGGGCCGCACGCCGCTCGGCGACCCCGCCGGCTGGCCGCAGAGCCTGAAGACCATCGTGCGGGTGATGCTCGACTCGCGCTTCGCGATGTGGATGGCCTGGGGCAGCGAAGCCACGTTCTTCTGCAACGACGCCTACCTGCCGACCGTCGGCATCAAGCGCGACTGGGTGCTCGGCGCGCGCGCCGACGTGGTCTGGGCCGAGATCTGGCACGACATCGGCCCGCGCATCGACCAGGTGCTGAGCACCGGCACCGCCACCTGGGACGAGGGGCTGCAGCTGTTCCTGGAGCGCAGCGGCTACCTCGAGGAAACCTTCCACACCTTCTCGTACAGCCCGGTGTATGACGATGCCGATCGCGTGGCCGGCATGCTGTGCGTCGTCGTCGAGGACACCGAGCGCGCGATCGGCGAGCGCCGGCTGCGCCTGTTGCGCGAGCTGGCCGCGTTGCCGATCCGCGAGCTGCCGACGCTCGCGGCCGCCGCGGCGCAGCTGGTCGCCACGCTCGGCAACAGCCCGCAGGACCTGCCGTTCGCCGTGCTCTACCTGCCCGATGCCGCCGACGGCAGCGACCCGGCGCTCGGCCGCGTCACGCAGACGGCCAACGTGCCGCCCGAGGCACTGCCGCGCCGACTGGCGGGCGATGCGTCGTCGCTGCAGCCGCAGCACTTCGGCGAGATCCGCGGCGCGTGGACCGAACCGGTGCAGCAGGCCGTCGTGCTGCCGCTGGCGGTGGCGGGGCGGGCGCCCAATGTCGGCGCGCTGGTGGTGGGCATCAGCCCGCGCCGGCGGCTCGACGATGCCTACCGCAGCTTCCTGTCGCTGGTGGGCTCGCAGGTCGCGTYGCGCCTGGGCGAGGTGCGCGCGCGGCTCGAAGAGCAGCAGAAGGCCGAGGCCCTGGCCGAGCTCGACCGCGCGAAGAACGTGTTCTTCAGCAACGTGAGCCATGAGCTGCGCACGCCGCTGACGCTGATGCTGGGGCCGCTGCAGGACGCGCTGCTGCGCCCCGAGCTGCCGGCCGATGTGCACGACGCGCTGCAGCTGGCGCACCGCAACGGCGAGCGGCTGCGCAAGCTCGTCAACTCGCTGCTGGAGTTCTCGCGCATCGAGGCCGGGCGCGTCGAGGCGAGCTACCAGGCCTGT
>NZ_JBFUFP010000700.1:0-2941 GCF_056403375.1 Rhizobacter sp. P2_H2 | reverse complement strand
CGAGGAGACCTTCGGCCCGGTGGCGCCCGACAGCACCGTCGGCTCGAAGAAGCGCGTGCCGAACCGGTGCCCGCCGGTCACCAGCGTCGCGCCCTTCGCGGTCGCGTCGGCCACGTGCCGCTCGATCTTCTCGATCGCCGCGTCGTCGATCATCGGCCCCTGCGTCACGCCGGCCTCGAAGCCGTTGCCCACTTTGATCGTCTTCGTCTTCTCGGCCAGCTTGGCGACGAACGCGTCGTACACGCCGTCCTGCACGTACAGCCGGTTCGCGCAGACGCAGGTCTGGCCGGCATTGCGGTACTTGCTGGCGAGCGCCCCCTCGACCGCGCTGTCGAGGTCGGCATCGTCGAACACGATGAACGGCGCATTGCCGCCCAGCTCCAGCGACAGCTTCTTGATCGTCGGCGCGCACTGCTTCATCAGGATGCGGCCGACCTCGGTCGAGCCGGTGAACGACAGGTGGCGCACCTGATCGCTCTCGCACAGCACCTTGCCCACCGCGATGGAGTTCTCGCCGTCGGCCGTCACGACGTTCAGCACGCCCGGCGGCATGCCGGCGCGCTGCGCCAGTTCGGCCACGGCCAGCGCCGACAGCGGCGTCTGCTCGGCCGGCTTGATCACCACCGGGCAGCCGGCGGCCAGCGCCGGCGCGACCTTGCGCGTGATCATCGCGATCGGGAAATTCCACGGCGTGATCGCCGCGCACACGCCCACCGGCTGCTTGATCACCAGGTAGCGCTTGCCGTTGTCGGTGGTCGGGATGGTCTCGCCGTAGACACGGCGCGATTCCTCGGCGAACCACTCGATGAAGCTGGCGCCGTAGCCGACCTCGCCCTTCGCCTCGGCCAGCGGCTTGCCCTGCTCGGCCGTCATGATGCGCGCCAGGTCGTCGGCGTTCGCCATCAGCAGCTGGAACCACTTCATCAGGATCGCCGCGCGCTCCTTCGCGGTCTTGCCGCGCCAGGCCGGCCAGGCCTGGTTCGCGGCGGCCACGGCGGCCTGCGTCTCGGCCGCGCCCAGGTTCGCCACGTCGACGAGCTTCCGGCTCGTGGCCGGGTCGGTCACGTCGAAGCGGGCGCTGCCGGCCACCCACTCGCCGCCGATCAATGCGTGCGTCTTCAGCAGGCCGGGGTCCTTCAGCGTGGAAAGCGGGGAGGTCTTCATGTCCATGGAGGTCGTCCTTTCGTGGAATCGATCAGCGCTTGCGCCCGCGCAGCCACTCCAGCACGAGCAGCAGCCCGGTCGTGAAGAGGATCAGCAGCGTCGCGACGGCGGCGATCGTCGGCGTGATGTTCTCGCGGATGCCGGTGAACATCTGGCGCGGCAGCGTCACCTGTTCCGGGCCGGCGAGGAAGAGCGTCACCACGACCTCGTCGAACGAGGTCGCGAACGCGAACAGCGCGCCGGAAATGACGCCCGGCGCGATCACCGGCAGCGTGATGCGGAAGAAGGTGCGCAGCGGCGTTTCGCCCAGGCTCAGGCTCGCGCGCACCAGGTTGTTGTTGAAGCCCTGCAGCGTGGCCAGCACGGTGGTCAGCACGAACGGCGCACCGAGCGCGGCATGCACGATGATCAGCGCGGTGTAGCTGTCGCCGAGCCCGATGTTGGCGAAGAACAGGTAGGTGCTGACGCCGACGACCACGATCGGCACCACCATCGGCGCGATCAGCAGGCTCATCAGCAGGCCCTTGAACGGGAAGTCGGTGCGCGCGAGGCCCACCGCGGCCAAGGTGCCGAGCACGGTCGCGATCACGGTGGCGGCGGGCGCGACGATGAAGCTGTTCTTCGCGGCGCGCGCCCACTCGGCCGACGTGAAGAGGTTCTGGTACCACTTCAGCGACCAGCCGGGGATCGGGTAGGCCAGGAACGAGCTGTCGCTGAACGACAGCGGGATGATCACGAGGATCGGCAGCAGCAGGAAGGCCAGCACGCCGGCGCAGGCCGCGCGCACCGCCCACCAGCCGGCCTTGTCGAGCGGCGTCGCGTACGCGGGAAAGAGGGGCAGTGCGGGCAGTTTCATCCGAGGCTCAGTTCCGACTTCACGACGCGACGGTACACGGCATAGAGAACCAGCGTCGCCGTCAGCAGCAAGGCACCGAGCCCGCAGGCCATGCCCCAGTTGATGTTCACGTTGGTGTACTGCGCGATGTAGTAGCTGAGCATCTGGTCGTCCGCGCCGCCGAGCAGTGCCGGCGTCACGTAGTAGCCGATCGACAGGATGAACACCAGCAGCGCGCCGGCGCCGATGCCCGGGAAGGTCTGCGGCACGTAGACGCGGAAGAACGCCGCCAGCGGTGCACTGCCGAGCGACACCGCGGCACGCAGGTAGGTGGCCGGCACGCTCTTCATCACGCTGTACAGCGGCAGGATCATGAAGGGCAGCAGGATGTGCGTCATCGCGATCACGACGCCCAGCCGGTTGAACAGCAGCGGCAGCGGCTCGTCGACCAGGCCGAGCCCCATCAGGCTGCGGTTGACCAGCCCCTGCGACTGCAGCAGCACGATCCAGGCCGCCACGCGCACCAGGATGGAGGTCCAGAACGGCACCAGCACCAGGATCATCAGCACGTTGGCGCGGCGTGCCGGCAAGGTCGACAGCCACCACGCGAGCGGGTAGCCGAGCAGCAGGCAGCACAGCGTGACGACCGCGCTGATCGCGAAGGTGCGGCCCAGGATGCGGGCGAATGCGCGCTGGTCCTCGGGCATGCGCTCGACGTGGCCGGTCGCGTCGCGGCGCAGGTCGACGGCGGCGAGCAGGTAGTCGGGCGTCCAGCGCGAGCCGTTCTTCGCGATCGCCTGCCAGTAGCGCGGCTCGCCCCAGCGTTCGTCGAGGGCGAGCAGTTTCGCCTTCACCTGGGCGGGCTCGCCGGCGCCTTCGAGCGGCAGCGCACGGTAGGCGCCCATCACCAGCGAACGCGCGCCGGCCGCATCGCTGTTGAGC
>NZ_JBFUFP010000699.1:0-2946 GCF_056403375.1 Rhizobacter sp. P2_H2 | reverse complement strand
ACCTGGTCTACACCTCGTTCTCCGGCTCGCACCAGGAYGCSATCAAGAAGGCCTTCGCGCAGCGCCGGCCGACCGACATCTGGGACGTGCCGTACCTGCCGATCGACCCGGTCGACCTCGGGCGCAGCTATGACGCGGTGATCCGCGTCAACAGCCAGTCGGGCAAGGGCGGGGTGTCGTACCTGCTCGAGACCGAGTACGGCGTGGAGCTGCCGCGCCGCCTGCAGATCGAGTTCAGCGGCGTGGTCCAGCGCGTGATGGACGACAGCGGCAAGGAGCAGACCGCCGCCGACCTGTGGGCCGTCTTCCGGAGCGAGTACGGCATCGCCGACGCTCCCGTCGCACGCGCGACGGCGCCGACGATCACCGCGCAGGCCGACGGCTCGGTTCACCTGCACGGCACGGTCGGCCTGGGCGATCGCGAACTGGCGCTGGATGCGCAGGGCGCCGGGCCGATCGACGCGTTCGTCAACGCGCTGAACCGGCACCTGGCCGTGCCGGTGCGCGTGCTGGATTACCACGAGCATGCGATCGCCAGCGGCGCCGATGCGCGCGCTGCGGCCTACCTCGAGCTGCGGGTGGGCGATGCGGTGACGCTGTTCGGCGTCGGCATCGATGCCAACATCGTTTCCGCCTCGCTGAAGGCCATCGTGTCGGGCCTGCAGCGGGCGCTGCGCCGGGGCGAACTGGCCTTCAAGGCCGCAGAGCTCGCCTAAGATCCGAGCCGATCACCCGAACTGAGGAGTCACCCCATGACCGACAAACTGATCATTTTCGACACCACCTTGCGTGACGGCGAGCAATCGCCCGGCGCCTCGATGACCAAGGACGAGAAGCTGCGCATCGCCCGGCAGCTCGAGCGCCTGAAGGTCGACGTGATCGAGGCCGGCTTCGCGGCGGCGTCGAACGGCGATTTCGAAGCGGTGAAGGCGATCGCCCAGGCGGTGAAGGACAGCACCGTCTGCTCGCTGGCGCGCGCGAACGACCGCGACATCGCGCGCGCCGCCGAGGCGCTGCAGGGCGGCGCGTCGACGCGCATCCACCTGTTCCTCGCGACCAGCGCGCTGCACATGGAGAAGAAGCTGCGCATGACGCCGGACCAGGTGTTCGAGCAGGCGCGCCTGTCCACGCGCTTCGCGCGCAACCTGAGCGGCGATGTGGAGTTCTCGCCGGAAGACGGCTACCGCTCCGACCCCGATTTCCTGTGCCGCGTGCTCGAGGCGGTGATCGCCGAGGGCGCGACGACGATCAACATCCCCGACACCGTCGGCTATGCGATCCCCGAGCTGTACGGCAACTTCATCCTGGACCTGCGCCAGCGGATCCCGAACGCCGACAAGGCGGTGTGGTCGGTGCACTGCCACAACGACCTCGGCATGGCGGTCGCCAACTCGCTGGCCGGCGTCAAGATCGGCGGCGCGCGACAGGTCGAGTGCACGATCAACGGCCTGGGCGAGCGTGCCGGCAACTGCTCGCTCGAAGAGATCGTGATGGCCGTGAAGACGCGCCGCGACTACTTCGGCCTCGACCTCGGCATCGATGCGACGCAGATCGTGCCCGCCTCGCGCCTGGTCTCGCAGACGACCGGCTTCGTGGTGCAGCCGAACAAGGCAGTGGTCGGCGCGAATGCGTTCGCGCATGCGTCCGGCATCCACCAGGACGGCGTGCTGAAGGCGCGCGACACCTACGAGATCATGCGTGCCGAAGACGTGGGCTGGGCGGCCAACAAGATCGTGCTGGGCAAGCTGTCGGGGCGCAATGCCTTCAAGCAGCGCCTGCAGGACCTCGGCATCGCGATGGAATCCGAGGCCGAGATCAATGCGGCGTTCGCCAAGTTCAAGGAACTGGCCGACCGCAAGAGCGACATCTTCGACGAGGACATCCTCGCGCTGGTGATGGACGAGGCGGTGACGGCCGAGAGCGAGCACTACCGGCTGCTCGCGCTGTCGCAGCACTCCGAGATGGGCGAGCGGCCGCACGCCAAGGTCGCGTTCTCGGCCGGCGCCGTCGAGCACCATGCCGAGAGCGACGGCAACGGCCCGGTCGATGCCAGTTTGAAGGCCATCGAATCCAAGCTGCAAAGTGGCGCCGAAATGCTGCTCTATTCGGTCAATGCCATCACCTCGGGGAGCACAGAATCCCAGGGAGAGGTGACGGTTCRACTGCAGCATGGTGGCCGCGTCGTCAACGGAGTCGGGTCTGATCCGGACATCGTGGTGGCTTCGGCCAAGGCTTACCTCGCGGCCATGAACAAGCTGCACAGCAAGAGCGAACGCGTCGCTGCCCAGGGATGAGCTGATCTGCCGACTTTGTCACAGACCTGACAAACCCTAAGGTACAGATAGAGAAAGGGCGCGTAAGTTTTTGATCTTGCGCGCTTTTTTTCTTTCACCTACACTCGCGTCAGCGGCTGTCAAGGGGTTGTTGTGGCAAAAAAGATGCAAATTTCGGTATCGGCGATGATTCGCGGGTTGATCACGTTGATCACTGCAGTTGCGCTTCCGTTGGCGGCAGTTGCTGCGGACGGCACCGCCAAGCCCACCAAGCGCAAGGCCGCTGCCAGCGCCAAGGCCTCCCCCGCCAAGTCCTCCAAGAGCGCGGCCCGCAGCAAGCGGGTTCGCACCGTCGCCTTCGTGCCGGCGCGCCCGTCGTTCGGCCAGATCGCCGGCCTGCACAGCACGGTCGATGCGTTGGAGCTGAAATCCAGCGTCGCCCTGGTGATGGACCAGGACACCAATGAAGTGCTGTTCAGCAAGAATCCCGGCGCCGTGCTGCCGATCGCTTCGCTGACCAAGCTGATGACGGCCGTCGTCGTCACCGATGCCCAGTTGCCGCTGGATGAAACCCTCACGATCACGCAAGACGATGTCGACACCGAGAAGGGCAGCCGCTCGCGCCTGACGGTCGGCACCCAGCTGACGCGCGAAGAGATGCTGCACCTGGCGC
>NZ_JBFUFP010000698.1:0-2951 GCF_056403375.1 Rhizobacter sp. P2_H2 | reverse complement strand
CTGTGGCACCGCTTCATGCCATGAGCCCGACCCCGACCTCCCCCGCGACACCGTTCTCGGTCTGCGTCTACTGCGGATCGCGCACCGGCAACGACCCCGCGTACGAGGCTGCGGCCCGCCGCGTCGGCACGCTGATCGGCGAGCGCGGCTGGCGCCTGGTGTACGGCGGCGGCCGCGCCGGGCTGATGGGCGTGGTGGCCGAGGCAACGCTGGCTGCCGGCGGCACGGCGGTCGGCGTGATCCCGCATGCGCTGATGTCGCGCGAGCTGGGCCACGCCGGGCTGACCGAGCTGCACGTGGTCGACACGATGCACCAACGCAAGCAGATGATGGCCGAGCGCGCCGACGCCTTCCTCGCCTTGCCGGGCGGCATCGGCACCTTCGAGGAGCTGTTCGAGGTCTGGACCTGGCGCCAGCTCGGCTACCACGACCAGCCGATCGGCCTGCTCAACACGGCCGGCTACTACGACGACCTGCTGGCTTTCCTGGGCAAGACGGTGGAGCGCGGCTTCCTGTCGACGGCGCAGATGGACCTGCTGCAGGTGTCGGACGATGCGCCCACGCTGCTGGACCGCCTGGCCACGCTGGCCGGCGGCGCGCACCAGCCGGACGACTACACCGCGATCTGACCCCGCCATGAAGAAGGCCCGCACGCGGCGGGCCCTGTCTTGGTGCAGCGGGGGTTCAGACCGCCGCTTCGTCCGTCTCGCCGGTGCGGATGCGCACCACCTGCTCGACGGCCGTCACGAAGATCTTGCCGTCGCCGATCTTGCCGGTCTTGGCGGCCTTGACGATCGCATCGATGCAGCGGTCGACATCGCCATCCTTGACCACGACCTCCACCTTCACCTTCGGCAGGAAGTCGACGACGTACTCGGCGCCCCGGTACAGCTCGGTGTGCCCCTTCTGGCGGCCGAAACCCTTGACCTCGGTCACCGTCAGGCCGGTCACGCCGACATCGGCCAAGGCTTCGCGGACTTCCTCGAGCTTGAATGGCTTCACGATCGCGGTGATCTGTTTCATGTCGGTCTCCGGAGGGATGGAATCGACATAGTTTAAGCGCGGAACCTCGATGTGATGGGGTATCGCCAATCACGCCCGAACGCCCGATGGGTGATGCGGATGCCCACCGGCGACTGGCGGCGCTTGTACTCGTTGATCTTGATGAGCCGCGTGACCCGCTCGACGTCGGCCGCATCGAAGCCGGCCGCGACGATCTGCTCGATGCCCTGGTCGTCTTCCATGTAGCGCTGCAGGATCGCGTCGAGCACCTCGTAGGGCGGCAGGCTGTCCTGATCCTTCTGGTCGGGGCGCAGTTCGGCCGACGGCGGCCGCGTGATGATGCGCTGGGGAATCACCTCGCGGCCCTGTGCGTTCTTCCAGTTCGCGAGGCGGTAGACCAGCGTCTTCGCGACATCCTTGATCACCGCGAAGCCGCCCGCCATGTCGCCGTACAGCGTGCAGTAGCCGGTCGCCATCTCGCTCTTGTTGCCGGTGGTCAGCACGATCGAGCCGAACTTGTTCGACAAGGCCATCAGCAGCGTGCCGCGCACGCGCGCCTGGATGTTCTCCTCGGTCGCATCCTCGGCGCGGCCGGCGAACTCGGTGGCAAGGCTGGCGCGGAACGCCTCGAACATCGGCACGATCGAGATCTCGTCATAGCGCACCGACAGCCGCTCGGCCATGTCGCGCGCGTCGATCCACGAGATGTCGGCGGTGTACGGCGACGGCATCATCACCGCGCGCACCTTGTCGGCACCGAGCGCATCGACGGCGACCGCCAGCACCAGCGCCGAATCGATGCCGCCGCTGAGCCCGATCAGCACGCCCGGGAATCCGTTCTTGCCGACGTAGTCGCGCACGCCGGTGACGAGCGCGGCCCAGGCCTGTGCCTCCAGCGTGGGCACCGGCGCGATCGCGCCGGTCGGCCGGCCGGCCTCGAAATCCACCAGCGTGAGCGCCTCCTCGAACATCGGCGCACGTGCCGCGACGCGGCCCTGCGCATCGAGCGCGAACGACGCGCCGTCGAACACCACCTCGTCCTGCCCGCCGCTCAGGTGCGAATACAGCAGCGGCATGCCGGTGGCGCGCACCAGCGCCGCCATGCGCGCCTCGCGCTCCTCGAGCTTGCCGAGGTGGAACGGCGACGCGTTCAGCACGCACAGCACGTCGGCACCGGCGGCCTTCGCCCGCTGCGCCGGCTCRTCGAACCAGGCGTCCTCGCAGATGTTGATCCCGAAGCGCAAGCCGTCGACCTCGAACACCACCGGCTCGAGCCCGGCATCGCGGCCCGATGCGAAATAGCGGCGTTCGTCGAACACCTGGTAGTTGGGCAGCTCGCGCTTGCAATACGTGGCGACGACGCGTCCCCCGGTCAGCACCGAGGCCGCATTGAAGCGCTGCTGCACGGCCTGCGACTTCGACCTAACATCGCCGTGCTCACCCCATTGATGCGGATGCCCGACCACCACATGCAGACCTTCGAGCGGCGCCAGCGCCGCGGCGCACTCGGCCAGGGCATGCGCACAGGCCTGCATGAATGCCGGCCGCAGCAGCAGGTCTTCGGGTGGGTAGCCGCACAGGGCCAGCTCCGGCGTCAGCACCACCCTCGCCCCCTGCGCGTGTGCGCGTCGGGCGCTCTCGATGATCTGGCGTACGTTGCCGGCCAGGTCGCCGACCGTGGCGTTGATCTGCGCCAGCGCGACGCGAACCCTCGTGTTTGATGCCATAGACCAGCGAATATGCCTGCGGAAAAGAGCTCCAAAGATTATGTCATCCGGGTCGTCGGCGACCCCGGCGAGATCGACGCCGCGCAGTGGAACGCGCTGCTCGATGCGCAGCCGTCGGCCGCGCCGTTCATGCGCCATGAGTACCTGGCGGCGCTGCATGCCTCGGCCAGCGCGGTCGCCGAGACCGGCTGGATGCCGCAGTTCYTGCTGATCGAGGACGGC
>NZ_JBFUFP010000697.1:0-2954 GCF_056403375.1 Rhizobacter sp. P2_H2 | reverse complement strand
CGAACGGGTGGAAGAGCCGCTGCATCTGCGCGGCGTCCATGCCGATGCCCGAATCGCAGACCTCGAAGCGCAGTTGCGCCCGGCCCGTCTCGACCTCCAGCAGGTGGACGACCAGCTGCACCTGCCCGCGGTCGCTGAACTTGACCGCGTTGCCGAGCAGGTTCAGCAGSACCTGGCGCAGCCGCCGCTCGTCGACCTGCACCGCCTCGGGCAGCTCGCCGTGCAGCTCCAGCGTGAACGCCAGGTTCTTCTGCTGCGCCTTGATGCGGATCAGGTCGCCGATCATGCCGAGGAAGCTGGCCAGGTGGATCGGCGCCTCGACGAGGTCGAGCTTGCCGGCCTCGATCTTCGCGATGTCGAGGATGTCGTTGATCAGCATCAGCAGGTGCTCGCCGCTGCTCTGGATGGTCTTCAGGCCGGCCGCCTGCTGCTCGTCGAGCGTGTCGTCCAGCCGCAGGATCTGCGTGTAGCCGAGGATGCCGTTCAGCGGCGTGCGCAGCTCGTGGCTCATGTTGGCGAGGAACATGCTCTGCGCGCGCCGCGCCGCGATGGCGGCATCGCGGGCCGCGGTGAGCTGCTGCTCGGCGGCGCGCCGCAGCGTCGCGTCGCGCACCACCAGCACGCGCAGCGCAGCGCCGCCGTCCGGGTCGTCGAGCACCGCCATCCGGCTCACCGACACCTCGGCCGGAAAGAGCCGCTCGTCGCGGCGCTGCCCGATCGCGCTGCGCGGCACGGCCTGCTCGATCTCGAGCGGCGGATCGAAATCCGACAGCAGCTCGCCGACGGTCAGACCGTCCAGCTGCGACGCCGTCCACCCGAACATGCGCTCGCCGGCCGGGTTGAGCTGCAGCACCCGGTCGCCGCGCACGACGAGGATGCCGTCGGCCGTGTGGTCGATGATCGCCGCCAGCCGCTGCTGCTCGATCTCGAGCGAGGCGCGGGTGCGCGCCAGCTGCCGCCGGTCCTCCAGGAAGCGTTCGACCGCGCGCGCCATGTCGCCGATCTCGTCCTCGCCCTGCACCGGCACGGCCACCGGGCCCGTCTCCGGACGGTCGCTGCGCAGGTGGCGGCTCACCTCCTGCAGGCGGCCGATCAGGTGCTGCCCGAGGAACACCCGCGCCACCGCGATGGCCGCCAGCACGCTGCCGACGAACAGCGCGAAGATCCAGCGCTGGTGGCGCTCGGACGCGTCGACCACCTGCTGCACCGCCTCGCGGTAGGCGGTGGCCGAGGCGGTCGACCAGGTGCCCGCCGCCCTGCCCATCGCCTGCGACTGGCGGCCCATCTCGTCGCGCAGGCCGGTGATCACCCGCTGCTGCTCGATCAGCTTGCGGCGCATCGCGAGCAGCTCGGGCACGTCGGCGGCCAGCGCCGACCGCTGTGTTAACTCCTGCACCGATGCGGCCGACAGGCGGTGGCGCAGCGCCTCGACGTCGTCGAGCTGCGTCGCACTGCGCAGCTGGTACAGCAGCGCGACCAGCGGCAGCCGGTCGCGGCCGTACCGCGCCTCGAGCCGCAGGATGCTGTCGTCCATCATCGCCAGGTAGCGCAGCTCGGTGCCCAGCGAATCCTCGCGCAACTGCGTCGCCACGTTGGCCGAGTTGCGCAGCACCTGGCTGGCTTGGTGCAGGTCGAGCACGACCAGGTCGCCGCTGGTGGTGCTGATCTCGGTCACC
Source organism: Rhizobacter sp. P2_H2 (assembly GCF_056403375.1). Classification (NCBI taxonomy): domain Bacteria; kingdom Pseudomonadati; phylum Pseudomonadota; class Betaproteobacteria; order Burkholderiales; family Sphaerotilaceae; genus Rhizobacter; species Rhizobacter sp. P2_H2. The sequence continues at coordinate 1,278 of NZ_JBFUFP010000697.1, read as the reverse complement.
ACCGCATCGAAGCCCTGCAGGTGCTTGACCATCTGCGCATAGAGGCGGTGCAGCTCGCCGGCCGAGCTCGCGGTGATCAGCTGCGAGGCGTCGAGCGCGATCGTCGCGGTCTCGGCCACCAGGTCCTGCGCGAGGCGCACGCGCAGCAGCCGCTCCTCGGCGAGCTGCCGCGACGCGAGCGCAAGTTCGCGCACCGAATAGAGCGCGATCCCGCCGCCCGCCACGAAGACCAGCGCCAGCCCGGCCAGCGCCAGCGCGAACTGCCGGCGCAGCGAGTGGGGCAGCAGGCGGCGCGGGTTCACGCCGCGCTCAGCGCTTCCAGATCCGCCGGTAGGCGTCGCGGTAGCCGTTGCCGGGGTCGTAGAGCGTGCGCTGCTCGCCCCCGCAGGCGATGTTGTCGGCGGTGACGAGCCGCGGCGGCCCGACGAAGCCGCTCGTCGCCGCACGCGCGAACAGGCGGTTCAGCTCGTCGATCGTCTGCCAGCCCTGCTGGTTCAGCGGATCGGCGGCCGTCGCCGTCTGGAAGGATTTCGCCGCGATGCGCAGGAAGGCCGACGAGCTGCCGTCGCCGCCGGAGATCAGCCGCACGCCGTCGGCCGCCTGCTGCGCGGTGATCAGCGTCGGCACCATGTGGTCGAAATAGATGTCGTTGGGTGCCAGCGCATGCGTCCAGCGCTTGCCGTGGCGCTTCAGCAGCTCGGCGGTGACGCCGGCCATGCGGGCGCCGGTCTCCTCCATGCCGATGTCCATCATCTCGAGCACCTGGCAGTCCTTGCAGGCGCGGATCACCTCGGCCATCGCATTCGACTTGGTCATCGCCATCTGCAGCTTCGAGTCGGTGAAGATCACGACGCCGGCCCGGCCGCCGGATTCGAGGATCGCCTTCGAGGCGGCCATGCGGGCCACCAGCAGCGGATCGCTGGTCACGTTGGTGCGCACCGGCGTGCCGGCGATCGGGCCGGGCCACGGGTTGGCATGCCAGCTGACCAGCACGATGCCGCGCCGCTCGAACGGCGCCAGGTCGTACGGGCCGTAGCCCTTGGTCGCCGAGCCTTCCAGCGTCAGCCCGCCCATCAGCGCGATGCCGTCGGGGCCGAAGGCCATCACGTCCTGCATCACCTTGTCGCGCTTGGCAACGATGCCGCCGAGGTCGAAGACCTTGACGTTCCAGCCGATCACCGCGGCCGCCTCGCGCAGGCCGAGCGATGCGGCCAGCACGCCGCCGTTGCGCAGGTCCTCGATCACCAGTGCGATGTTCTTGCCGGGCACGGCGGGCGG
>NZ_JBFUFP010000696.1:0-2964 GCF_056403375.1 Rhizobacter sp. P2_H2 | reverse complement strand
GCGCCAGCTCGGCCTCGATTCGCTGATGGCGGTGGAGCTGCGCAACCTGCTCGGCAAGAGTGTCGGCCGCACGCTGGCCGCGACGGTGACCTTCGACCACCCGTCGGTCGCGGCGCTGACCGAGCACCTGGCGAGCGAGGTGTTCGCGGACCAGTTCGAGCCGGCCGCTGCCGCGGCGCCCGCCGCGGTGTCGGCACCCCCACCCGCGGACAGCCTCGATGCGCTGTCCGAAGATGAACTCGCGATGCAGCTGATGCGACGCCTCGACGGCATCGGCATCCAGGAGACTCCGTGACCGACACCCGGCAGACCCCCGACTACGCCGCGCTGCTGAAGCGCTCGCTGCAGGCCATCGACCAGCTCGAGGCGAGGCTGAAGGCCGTCGAGCAGTCGCGCCACGAGCCGATCGCGATCGTCGGCATCGGCTGCCGCTTCCCCGGCGACGGCGACACGCCCGACGCGTTCTGGCGCTTCCTCGAGAGCGGCACCGACGGCGTCACCGAGGTGCCGAAGGAGCGCTGGGATGCCGACGCCTGCTTCGACGCCGACCCCGACGTGCCCGGCAAGAGCTACACCCGCTGGGGCGGCTTCGTGAAGGACGTCGATCGCTTCGACGCGCACTTCTTCGGCATCTCGCCGCGCGAGGCCGTCAGCCTCGACCCGCAGCAGCGGCTGCTGCTGGAGGTGACCTGGGAGTCGCTCGAACACGCCGGCATCGCGCCGTCGTCGCTGGCCGGCAGCCAGACCGCCGTCTACATGGGCATCACGACGCACGACTATGCGAACCAGCTGTCCGAGGCGATCGGCTCGCGCTTCGGCGATGCCTATACGCCCTCGGGCACCGCGCACAGCGTGGCGGCCGGGCGGCTGTCGTACTTCCTCGGGCTGCACGGGCCCAACGTCGCGATCGACACCGCGTGCTCGTCGTCGCTGGTCGCGATCCACTGGGCGGTGCAGAGCCTGCGCAGCGGCGAAGCCGACCTCGCGCTCGCCGGCGGCGTGAACCTCACGCTGACGGCCGACGGCTCGATCCTGACCTCGCGCGCCCGCATGATGTCGTTCGACGGCCGCTGCAAGACCTTCGACGACGCGGCCGACGGCTATGTGCGTGGCGAGGGCTGCGGCGTCGTCGTGCTGAAGCGGCTGTCCGATGCGCAGCGCGACGGCGACCGCGTGATCGCGCTGGTGCGCGGCTCGGCGCTGAACCAGGACGGCCGCAGCAGCGGCCTGACCGCACCGAACGGCACCGCGCAGGAGGCGGTGATCCGCGCCGCGCTCGCCAACGCGCGCGTGAAACCCGACGAGATCRGCTACGTCGAGGCGCACGGCACCGGCACGCCGCTCGGCGACCCGATCGAGGTCAAGGCGCTGCACCAGGTCTACGGCCAGCGACCGGCCGACACGCCGCTGATGATCGGTTCGGTGAAGACCAACATCGGCCACCTGGAAGCGGCCGCCGGCGTGGCCGGCGTCATCAAGGTCGCGCTGGCGCTGCAGCACCGCACGATCCCGCCGCACCTGCACCTGAAGCGGCCGAACCACCTGATCGCCTGGGACGAGATGCCGATCACGGTGCCGACCGTGCCGACGCCGTGGCCCGATGCCGGCCGGCCGCGGCGCGCGAGCGTCAGCTCGTTCGGGTTCAGCGGCACGAATGCGCATGTGATCCTGGAAGAGGCGCCGCCCGCCGTGCCAGCGGTCTTGCCCGCGCAGGCGCAGCAGCTCATTGTGCTGAGCGCGCAGACGCCCGCCGCACTCGAAGCTGCCGCCCGCCGCCTGGCCGATGCGGCCGGCACGGCGCCACTCGACCAGATCGCCGCGACGCTCGCGCTCGGCCGTTCGCCGTTCATCGAGCGGCTGGCGGTGGTTGCCGACAGCGCCGACGCCTTGAAGGCACGGCTCGGCGAATTCATCGCCGGCGCGCCGACCGCCGGCGCCTCGCGCGGCCGCGCCGTCGGCGGCACGGCGCCGGAACTCGTGTTCCTGTTCACCGGCCAGGGCGCGCAGGTTGCCGGCATGGGCCGCGCGCTGTACGACGCCGAGCCGGTGTTCCGCGCCGCGCTCGACGAGTGCGAACGCATCACGGCACCCCTGCTCGGCCTCGGCCTGCTCGACGTGATGTGGAACGACGCCGAACGGCTCGACGACACCGCGTTCACGCAGCCGGCGCTGTTCGCGATCGAGTACGCGCTCGCGCAGCTGTGGCAATCGTGGGGCGTCAAGCCGACCGCGGTGATGGGCCACAGCGTCGGCGAGTACGTCGCGGCCTGCGTGGCCGGCGTGTTCAGCCTCGCGGACGGGCTGAAGCTGATCGTCGAACGGGGCCGGCTGATGAGCGCGCTGCCGCGCGATGGCGCGATGGCGGCGGTCTTCACCGACGAGGCCACCGTGCGCGCCGCGATCGCGCGGGATGCCTCCGTGCTCGCCATCGCCGCGGCGAACGGCCCGCAGAACACCGTGATCTCCGGCCGTGCCGACGCGGTCGACGCGGCGCTGGAGCGGCTCGCGGTCGCCGGCATCGAGGCGCAGCGGCTGAAGGTCTCGCACGCCTTCCACTCGCCGCTGATGGAGCCGATGCTCGATGCGTTCGAGGCGGTCGCGTCGCAGGTGGAGTTCCGTGCGCCGCAGCTGGTGCTGGCGTCGAACGTGACCGGCCGGTTGGCGGGTGACGAGGTCTGTCAACCGGGCTACTGGCGCCGCCATGTGCGCGACGCTGTGCGCTTCGGCGATTCGATCGCCGCGCTGCAGGCCGACGGCTTGCGCGTCTTCATCGAGGTCGGCCCGCAGCCGACGCTGCTGAACATGGCGCAGCGTGGCAGCGTGATGCCCGACAGCGCGTGGATCCCGTCGCTGCGCAAGGGGCGCGACGACGTGGTGTCGCTGCTCGACAGCCTGGGCCAGCTGTTCGTGCGCGGCGTGCGGCCGGACTGGGCCGCGGTGCAGGGTGGCGCGCGGCCGCGGGCG
>NZ_JBFUFP010000695.1:0-2965 GCF_056403375.1 Rhizobacter sp. P2_H2 | reverse complement strand
GCACCGTGCAACTCGCGCTGCCGCCGCCGCCGGCCCCGAGCGCCGAGCTGTCGCGCCAGCTGGCCGAACTGCTCGCGCAGCTCGAAGAACCGGGCCCGACGGCGTTGCAGGCCGACGAGTTCGACGCGCTGTGCGAGCGCGCGCGCCGCATGCTGGCGCACCGCCATCACTTCGTCGACCAGTTGAGCGGGCTGTGCCAGGAGCTCACCGCGAGCCTGGCCGAGCTGGCCGAGGACGACAGCTGGGCGCGCGGCCAGGTCGACGCGATGAAGCTGCAGATCGACGGCGGCCTGACCGCGCGCAGCGTGCGCTCGGTCAGCGAGCTGCTGGGCCACACCCGCCAGCGCCAGCACCAGCTGCGCGAGGACCGGGCGCGCGCCCGCGACGCGCTGAAGCTGCTGATCAACCGCATGCTCAGCGAGCTGGGCGAGCTGGGCCAGCACACCGGCCGCTTCCACGAGAGCGTCGGCCGCTATGCCGACACCATCGAGAAGGCCGATTCGCTCGAGAGCCTGGCCGGCGTCGTGCGCGAGATGGTCGAGGAGAGCCGCACCGTGCAGTCGCTGGTCAGCCAGGCGCAGGGCCGGCTCGAGTCGGAGCATGCGAAGGCGGTCGGCCTGTCCGAGCGCGTGGCCGAGCTCGAAGGCGAGCTGCGGCGGCTGTCGGAAGAGGTGTCGACCGACCAGCTCACGCAGATCGCCAACCGCCGCGGCCTGATGCAGGCGTTCGACGCCGAGAAGGCACGCATGGAGCGCGGCCAGACCGAGCTGTCGATCGGCCTGCTGGACGTCGACAACTTCAAGCGCCTGAACGACGAGCTGGGCCATGCGGCCGGCGACATCGCGCTGAAGTCGCTGGCCGAGGTGGTCAGCAAGGCGCTGCGCCCGACCGACCTGGTGGCGCGCTACGGCGGCGAGGAGTTCGTCGTGCTGCTGCCCGACACCCCGGTGCAGGAGGGCGAGCAGATCCTGACGCGCCTGCAGCGTTCGCTGTCCGGCGGGCTCTTCATGCACGAGCAGCGCCAGGTGTTCGTCACCTTCTCGGCCGGCGTCACGCTGTACCGGCAGGGCGAGGCCATCGAGGCCGCGCTCGAACGCGCCGACGAAGCGCTCTACGAGGCGAAGCGAACCGGTAAGAACCGGACGTGTGTCGGATAAAAGCTTGTCGAATCTACCGGTCACCTGTGTCCAACGGTGACCGGAACCGGGCTTTCTGACAGGAAGGTCGCCCGTATTCACCCTCTGGCGCGGCGAGAGAAATTCAGTTACAGCGCGCGGGCAAGTTGGCACGCCTCGTGCGTGGGAGGTTCGTGAAATTTCCAACGGACCTCCCCCATGTTCGAAGAACGCAGCCATAGGCAGTTGTTCCTCGGAGCACCGCCCTCCGTCACCTCCTTCATCGCCGCGGTGATGGAGCCGTTGCTGACGGTGCTGTGCTATCTCGCCGTCAGCAGCGTGTTCGACGAGCCGGTCGAGCGGCCGGCACTGACGCTGTGCATGCTCGTGCTGGTGTTGAGCTTCCCCGGCGTGAACCGCTTCAAGGACCGCAGCCTGAACGCGGCCATCGACATCCTCAGCGCGTGGATTGCCTTGCTGGGCATCCTGGTGCTGTGCGGTTATGCGACCGACAGCCTGAAGTTCTTCGAGTGGCGGGTGCTGGCCTGGTGGGCCGGGCTGACGCCGGTCGTGCAATGGATCGCGGTGCGCGGGGGCAAGGAGGCGCTGCGGCGCTTGGCGCTGCGGCCGGAATACCGCCGACCCGCGGTGGTGGTGGGGGCCGGGCCGCTCGGGGCCAAGGTGCTGGAGTCGCTGAAGGCGCGCAGTTCGTTCGGGCAGGACTTCGTCGGCTTCTTCGAGGACCGTTCGCCGGATCGCCTGCACCCCGATGCGCGCGAGCATGTGAAGGGCCGCTTCGAGGACCTGGCCGAGTGGGTGCGCCGCCACGGTGTGCGCGATGTCTACATCACGCTGCCGCTGACGTCGCAGCCGCGCATCGTGAACCTGCTGGCCTCGCTGCAGGACACGACCGCCTCGGTGTACTACGCGCCCGACGTGTTCGGCGTCAGCGTGATCCAGGGGCGCCTGCAGGACATGGCCGGCGTGCCGGTGGTGAGCCTGCTGGAGTCGCCGTTCACCGGCACCAACGACCTGGTCAAGCGATTCAGCGACATCGTGCTGGCGTCGCTGATCCTGCTGCTGATCTCGCCGGTGATGGCGGCGCTGGCGATCGGCGTGAAGCTGAGTTCGCCCGGGCCGGTGATCTTCCGCCAGAAGCGCAACGGGCTGGATGGCGAGGAGATCGAGGTCTACAAGTTCCGCTCGATGACGACGCAGGACAACGGCGCGGTGGTGAAGCAGGCCACGCGCGGCGATGCGCGCATCACGCCGTTCGGCGCGTTCATCCGCAAGACCTCGCTCGACGAACTGCCGCAGCTGATCAATGTGCTGCAGGGGCGCATGAGCATCGTCGGGCCGCGCCCGCATGCGGTGGCGCACAACGAGCAGTACCGCAAGATGATCCAGGCCTACATGGTGCGGCACAAGGTGCGCCCGGGCATCACCGGCTGGGCGCAGGTGAACGGCTTTCGCGGCGAGACCGACACGCTGGACAAGATGGCCGCGCGCGTCGAGTACGACCTGGAGTACCTGCGCAACTGGTCGATCGGGTTGGACCTGATGATCATCGTGCGCACCGTGCGGCTCGTCCTCTTCGACCGCAACGCATATTGATGTGGGCCCCCCAGTCGCTTCGCTCCTGCCCCCGAGGGGCGCCACCCGGCGGCCCGGCGRAGCCGGTTCCGCGGGCGTTGCTTGATCGTTCTTTTGTATTTGGTGTACCTATGCGTCGTTCTTCCGTTGCCGTCCTCGTGCTGACCGGTCTTGCCGGCGTTGCCCATGCGGGCGATGAATCCGATCCGTACGTGTTCGGCATCAGCCAGGCCATCTCGGCCGACAACAACCTGTTC
>NZ_JBFUFP010000694.1:0-2967 GCF_056403375.1 Rhizobacter sp. P2_H2 | reverse complement strand
CGGCTCGGCACCGGTGGCGAGCAGCAGCGCGCCGAACGGCCGCGGCGCGCCACCGGCGAGCCGCAGCCGGCGCGCGGCGACGTCGATCGCGTCGACGCGCGTGTCCAGCAGCAGCTCGATGCGGCGTTCGGCGTACCAGTCGCCGGGCCGCAGCGGCATCCAGTCGGCCTCGGCCGTGCCGGCCAGGAAGTCCTTCGACAGGTTCGGCCGGTCGCAGGGGGGATCGGTGTCGGCACTGAGGATCGCCAGGCGCCCCTCGTAGCCTTCGCGCCGCAGCGTGTCGGCCGCGGCCAGCCCGGCCGCACCGCCGCCGACGATGACCACGTCGTCGAGCGCACCCGGGGATGCCTCGCGGCGCGAACGTGGCGCGGCGACGATGCGCTCGCGGGCGAACACCTGGCCGTCGCGCTGCTCGACGCGCCAGCAGGGCAGGTCGTCCAGCGCCGGCGCGCAGAGCGCCGCGCCGCTGCGGATGTCGAACTGCGCGTGGTGCATCGGGCAGTGCAGCACGTGGCCGTCGAGCAGGCCGTCGGCCAGTGCCGCGTGGTAGTGGGTGCATTGCCCGCCGATCGCGTAGACCGCATCGCCCTGGCGCAGCAGCAGCGCGTCTTCGCCGTCGATCTGCCCGGCCAGCATCGCGCCGTCGGCGATGCGCTCGAGCGGGATGCCGGCCTTCAGGTCGGGCTGCCGGTCGGGCTGAAAAGGTGTGTCGGTCATGGCACGCTCCGGTGGGTTGCGGCAAACATCGTTGCACAAATGGCGGTGACAATGTCGCCGCACCATGAGCGACATCCCGCGGCCCGATCCCGACGTCCTGCTGGCCCAGCTGCGCGACGATGCGCAGCGTGCCACGCGCGGCCGGCTGCGCATCTACTTCGGCTCGTCGGCCGGCGTCGGCAAGACCTGCGCGATGCTGGCGGCCGCGCGCAAGATGCAGTCCGACGGCGTCGACGTGCTGGCCGGGGTCGTCGAGACGCATGGCCGCAGCGAGACCGCGGCGCTGCTCGACGGCCTGCCGGTGCTGCCTGCGAAGACGGTCGACCACCGCGGCCGGCAGCTCGCGGAGTTCGATCTCGACGGCGCACTGGCGCGCCGGCCGGCGCTGGTGCTGGTCGACGAGCTGGCGCATTCGAACCWCGCCGGCTCGCGCCACCCGAAGCGCTGGCAGGACGTCGAGGAGCTGCTGGCCGCCGGCATCGACGTCTACAGCACGCTGAACGTGCAGCACCTGGAGAGCCTGAACGACGTGGTCGGCGGCATCACCGGGATCGTCGTGCACGAGACCCTGCCCGACACCTTCTTCGACCGGGCCGACGAGATCGTGATGGTCGACACGCCGGCCGACGAGCTGATCGAGCGGCTGAAGGCCGGCAAGGTCTACCTGCCGGCGCAGGCCGAGCGCGCCGCGAAGAACTTCTTCCGCAAGGGCAACCTGATGGCGCTGCGCGAGCTGGCGCTGCGCCGCACCGCCGACCGGGTGGAAGACGACGTGCAGGCCTACCGCAGCGACCGCGCGATCGCGCAGGTCTGGAAGACCGAGGGCGCGCTGCTGTGCTGCATCGGCCCGCAGCCGGGCGCCGAGCAGGTGGTGCGCAGCACCGCGCGGCTCGCGCAGCAGCTGGCCGTCAGCTGGCATGCGGTCTATGTCGAGACGCCGGCCCTGCAGCGGCTGCCCGGCGCGCGCCGCGAGGGCATCCTGCAGGCCGTCAAGCTGGCACAGGCGCTGGGCGCGCGCAGCGCGGTGCTGTCGGGCCAGGATGTCGCCGAGGTGCTGGTCGCGCATGCGCGGCAGCACAACCTGTCGAAGCTGGTGATGGGCTCGGGCAACCCGCGCTGGTGGTGGCCGGCGCGCGGCATGGGCCAGGCGGTGGCGCGCCTCGCGCCGGACATCGACCGCATCGAGCTCGGCGCCGCACCGCGCGCCCGGCCGGCGCCCGTGCCGGCAACGCAGCCCGAAGCCGAAGCAAGCATGGTCCCGCCGCTGCGCCGCTACGCGCTGGCCGTGGCCGCCTGCGCCGCGACCGCGCTGGTCACGCACGGGCTGGTGCCGTACTTCGACCTCGCGAACATCGTGATGGTGTTCCTGCTGTCGGTGGTCTGCATCGCGGTCGGGCTGGGCCGCGGCCCGGCGGTGCTGGCGGCGTTCGTCAACGTCGCGGCCTTCGACTACTTCTTCGTCGTGCCGCGGCTGTCGTTCGCGGTGTCCGACGCGCAGTACCTGCTGACCTTCGCGATCATGCTGATCGTCGGTCTGGTGACCGGGCAGCTGACCGCCGGCCTGCGTTTCCAGGTGCGCGTCGCAACGCACCGCGAGGCCCGCTCGCGCGCCCTGTTCGAGGCCGCCCGCGACCTGTCGAACACGCTGACGCGCGAGCACGCGGTCGAGGTGGCGYAAGCCGTCATCGCGCGCGAGTTCCGCGCCGGCGTCGCGGTCTTCGGGCTCGACCTCGACGAGCGGCTGCAATCGCCGCAGCCGTTCGCCGCGGGGCTCGACCTCGGCACCGCGCAATGGGTGCTCGACCACCACCAGCCGGCCGGCCTCGGCACCGACACGCTGCCCGGCAGCGCCTGGCTCTACCTGCCGCTGAAGGCGACGGTGCGTTCGCGCGGCGTGCTGGCGGTGCAGCCGCAGCAGCCGCGCCTGCTGCTGGTGCCGGAGCAGCGCCGCCAGCTGGAGACCTTCGCCGCGCTGGCGGCGATGGCGCTGGAGCGGGTGCACTACATCGAGGTCGCGCAGCACGCGACGGTGCAGATGGAATCCGAGCGGCTGCGCAATTCGCTGCTCGCGGCGCTGTCGCACGACCTGCGCACGCCGCTGGCTGCGCTGGTCGCCACCGCCGAGCTGCTGGCCGCGAGCCAGCCGCCGCTGTCGCCGCGCCAGCGCGAGCTCGCCGCCGGCCTCGGCGACAAGTCGCGCCGCCTGGCCGACATGGTGACCAACCTGCTCGACATGGCGCGCATCCAGAG
>NZ_JBFUFP010000693.1:0-2970 GCF_056403375.1 Rhizobacter sp. P2_H2 | reverse complement strand
GGCCGGTGCCCAGCCTTCGCTGCCCGACGACTGGACCGGCGGCTTCCTGTGCCCCTGCCACGGCTCGACCTTCGACATGGCCGGCCGCGTCTACAAGAACAAGCCCGCACCCGACAACCTCGAAGTGCCGCCGCACATGTACTTGTCCGACGCCAGGCTGTTGATCGGCGAAGACAAGAAGGCCTGAGCCCCGAGCACTCCGGAGAACAACGACATGGCTGAATTCAAGCAAGCGCCCGCCAATGCCTCCGTGGGCGTCAAGCTCATGACCTGGGTCGACAACCGCTTCCCTGCCACGAAGATGTGGAACGAGCAGTGGGGGCAGTACTACGCGCCGAAGAACTTCAATTTCTGGTACTTCTTCGGCTCGCTCGCGATGCTGGTGCTGGTGATCCAGATCGTGACCGGCATCTTCCTCGTGATGCACTACAAGCCCGACGCGACGCTCGCCTTCGCCTCGGTCGAGTACATCATGCGCGACGTGCCCTGGGGCTGGTTGATCCGCTACATGCACTCCACGGGCGCCTCGGCGTTCTTCATCGTCGTCTACCTGCACATGTTCCGCGGGCTGATGTACGGCAGCTATCGCAAGCCGCGCGAGCTGGTGTGGATCTTCGGCTGCGCGATCTTCCTGTGCCTGATGGCCGAGGCCTTCATGGGCTACCTGCTGCCGTGGGGCCAGATGTCGTACTGGGGCGCGCAGGTCATCGTGAACCTGTTCGCCGCGGTGCCGTTCGTCGGCCCCGACCTGGCGCTGCTGATCCGCGGCGACTACGTCGTCAGCGACGCGACGCTGAACCGCTTCTTCAGCTTCCACGTGATCGCGGTGCCGCTGGTGCTGCTCGGCCTGGTGGCGGCGCACCTGATCGCGCTGCACGAGGTGGGCTCCAACAATCCCGACGGCATCGAGATCAAGGCCAAGCGCGGCCCGGACGGCCACCCGCTGGACGGCATCCCCTCGCACCCGTACTACTCGGTGCACGACATCTTCGGCGTCGCCGGCTTCCTGCTGATCTTCAGCGCGGTGGTGTTCTTCGCGCCCGAGTTCGGCGGCTACTTCCTCGAGTACAACAACTTCATCCCGGCCGATCCGCTGAAGACGCCGGCGCACATCGCCCCGGTCTGGTACTTCACGCCGTTCTATTCGATGCTGCGCGCGACCACCACGCTGATGGTGCAGGTGCTGTCCGGCATCATCGCCGTGGCCACCGTCGCGGCCCTGCTGAAGGGCAAGTTCGGCGGCGCCGCCAAGCTGGCGATGGCGATCGTGGCGGTCATCGCGGTCGCGCTGCTGAACGTGTTCGATGCCAAGTTCTGGGGCGTGGTGGTGATGGGTGGTGCCGTCATCATCCTGTTCTTCCTGCCCTGGCTGGACCACAGCCCGGTCAAGTCGATCCGCTACCGCCCCGACTGGCACAAGTACGTGTACGGCGTGTTCGTCGTGTTCTTCCTGATCCTGGGCTACCTGGGTGTGCAGCCGCCGTCGGAAATCGGCAACTACGTGTCGCAGGTCGGCACGCTGCTGTACTTCGGCTTCTTCCTGCTGATGCCGTGGTGGAGCCAGCTGGGCACCTTCAAGCCCGTGCCGGACCGCGTGACCTTCCACGCCCACTGATCCACACCACCGAGAGCCCCGGAGAGAACACCATGAAGAAACTCCTTCTCACGCTGCTGGCGAGCCTGGCCCTGGTGGGCGGTGCGGCGCAGGCTTCGGAGGGCGGCGCGGCCTGGGACAAGTTCCCCTCGGCCAAGACGTCCGACCTCGCGGCGCTGCAGAACGGCGCCAAGCTGTTCGTCAACTACTGCCTGAACTGCCACTCGGCGGCCTTCATGCGCTACAACCGCATGCGCGACATCGGGCTGACCGAGGCGCAGATCAAGGACAACCTGCTGTTCGCGACCGACAAGGTCGGCGACACGATGAAGGCCTCGCTCGACGCGAAGCAGGCCAAGGACTGGTTCGGCGCGCTGCCGCCCGACCTGTCGGTGATCGCCCGTTCGCGCGCCGACATCGGCAAGGGCTCGGGCGCCGACTACCTGTACACCTACCTGCGCACCTACTACCGCGACGACACCAAGGCGACCGGCTGGAACAACCTGGCCTTTCCGAGCGTGGCGATGCCGCATGCGCTGTGGGAGCTGCAGGGCCAGCGCGTCGCGAAGTTCGTCGAAGAGAAAGACCCGCACGACGAGGCGAAGTCGGTGCACCGCTTCGCCGGCTTCGAGCAGGTGACGCCCGGCAAGCTGAGCGCCAATGACTATGACGAGGCGGTGGCCGACCTTGTCGCCTATCTTCAGTGGATGGGAGAGCCGGCCCAGGGTCAGCGCGTTCGCGTCGGCGTCTGGGTGCTGCTGTTTCTCTCCGTGTTCGTCGTCATTGCCTGGCGCCTGAACGCGGTTTACTGGAAAGACGTGAAATAACGATGTGATTTCGCGCCCTGGGCCGCACGACGGCCCGGGTCGATGACGCAGCGGGCTGCCCGAAGGCATGCCTGCTGCGTTTGTGTTTTGACCTCTGCCTCCAAGGAGCCACCACCATGATGGTGCTTTACTCCGGAACGACCTGCCCTTACTCGCATCGTTGCCGCTTCGTCCTGTTCGAAAAAGGCATGGACTTCGAGATCCGCGACGTCGATCTCTTCGCCAAGCCCGAAGACATCGCGCTGATGAATCCGTACAACGAGGTGCCCATCCTCGTCGAGCGCGATCTCATCCTGTACGAGTCGCACATCATCAACGAGTACATCGACGAGCGCTTCCCGCACCCGCAGCTGATGCCGGGCGATCCGGTGGCGCGCGCGCGAGTGCGGCTGTTCCTGCTGAACTTCGAGAAGGAGCTGTTCGCGCACGTCAACGTGCTCGAGTCGCGCGGCCTGAAGCCGAACGACAAGCAGCTCGAGAAGGCGCGCGCGCAGATCCGCGACCGCCTGACCCAGCTCGCGCCGATCTTCCTGAAGAACAAGTACATGC
>NZ_JBFUFP010000692.1:0-2978 GCF_056403375.1 Rhizobacter sp. P2_H2 | reverse complement strand
ATGCTGATGGTGTTCGCCTCCGACTACTACGACGCCGCGGACTACATCCGCGACTACGGCGTCTTCACCGACCTGGTTGCCGCGAAATGACCGCGCCGCGGCTGGGCAAGGCCAGGCGCGTGCAGGGCAAGACGCTGGTCTTCCGGGACGCGGCGGTCGACGACGCCGAGTTCATCCTCGGGCTGCGCACCGACGAAGTGAAGTCGCGCCACCTGTCGCGCACCTCGGGCGCGCTGGCCGACCAGCAGGCCTGGCTGGCCGCCTATGCGCAGCGTGACGGCGAGGCCTACTTCGTGATCGAGACCCTGGCCGGCGACAAGCTCGGCACGGTGCGGCTCTACGACGCCCGAGTGATCGACGGTCAGAGCAGCTTCTGCTGGGGCAGCTGGATCCTGTCGGACGCCGCCCCGTCGTCGGCCGCGATCGAGTYGGCGCTGATGGTGTACGCGTATGCCCTCGATACCCTGGGCTTTACGAATGCGCACTTTCAGGTCAACCTCGCGAATGAGCGCGTCTGCGCCTTCCACGAGCGTTTCGGCGCCCAGCGGGTCTCGCAGGACGATGTCGAGATCGAGTACACGCTGGTGAACGCGGCGATCCGTGAGGCCATGAAGCGCTATGCCCGTTTCCTGCCCGACCCTCTCAAGGTGAGCATCTGACATGGTTCCCTTCCTCGACCTGAAGTCCGTGCAGCTGCAGCAGCGCGCCGAACTGGTGGCCGCCTTCGAGCGCGTGCTCGATTCGGGCTGGTACATCATGGGCGACGAGCTGAAGCGCTTCGAGCAGGAGTACGCGGCCTACTGCGGCGCGGCGCACTGCGTGGGCGTCGCGAACGGGCTGGAGGCGCTGAGCTTGGCGCTGCGCGCGCTGGAGGTCGGTGCGGGCGACGAGGTGATCGTGCCGTCGAACACCTACATCGCGACCTGGCTGGCCGTGACGCACGTCGGCGCGACGCCGGTGCCGGTGGAGCCCGACGACCGCACGCACAACATCGACCCGGCGCGCATCGAGGCCGCCATCACGCCGCGCACCAAGGCCATCATGCCGGTGCACCTGTATGGCCAGCCGGCCGACCTGTCGCCGATCCTCGAGATCGCACGCCGGCGCGGCCTGAAGGTCGTCGAGGACGGCGCACAGGCGCATGCCGCGCGCTACAAGGGCGAGCGCCTGGGCGCGCACGGCGATGCGGTGGCCTGGAGCTTCTACCCGGGCAAGAACCTCGGCGCGCTCGGCGACGGCGGCGCCGTCACGACGCACGACGAAGGCGTGGCCGCGCGCCTGCGCGAGCTGCGCAACTACGGCTCGAAGGTCAAGTACCACAACGAGGTGATCGGCTGGAACTCGCGGCTCGACGAGCTGCAGGCCGCGCTGCTGCGCGTGAAGCTGCCGAAGCTGGAGGCCGACAACCGGCACCGTGCGGCGATCGCGCAGCGCTACCTGCAGGCGTTCGCCGGCTTCGAGCTGGTGCTGCCGCAGGTGCCGAGCTGGGCCGAACCGGCCTGGCATTTGTTCGTCGTGCGGCACCGCCAGCGCGACGCCCTCGCGAAGCGCCTGGCCGATGCCGGCATCGGCACCGTCATCCACTACCCGGTTGCGCCGCATCTGCAGCCGGCCTATGCCTCGCTCGGCCTGAAGGCAGGCGCGTTGTCGATCTCGGAGGCGATGCATGCGCAGGTGCTGAGCCTGCCGATCGGCCCGACGCAGACGGGCGAGCAGACCGAAGAGGTGATCGGCGCGGTGCGGAATGCACTCGAGGCGCTGGGCTGATCCATGAACATCACCACCGTCATCCCGGCCTACAAGACGCGCTACATCCACGACCTGCTGCACTCGCTGCGCTACCAGACGCGGCCGTCGCAGCAGGTGATCATTTCCGACGACAGCCCGCACGGCGAGTTTCGCGAGGTCTTCCATTCCGAGACCTTCTCGCAGCTGCGCGCGGGGCTGGACATCGAATTCCACGAGGGGCCGCGCAACGGTGCCTACGAGAACCTGAAGCACCTGGTGCGGCTGTGGAACGGCCGCTCCGAGTTGCTGCACATCATGCTCGACGACGACGTGATGTACCCCGAGTTCTACGAGCGCCACCTGGTGGCGCACAGCTCGGCCGATTTCTCGTGCTCGGTGAGCCGCCGCTGGGTGGCCAACGAGGCCGGGCAGCCGATGACCGGCCAGCCGGTGCCGGCGGCGATCGCGCACAACGCGAGCCGCATGATCGCGCTGAATGACGACGTGATGTTCATGAGCACGGTGGCCGAGTGCAAGAACTACTTCGGCGAGTTCTCGAACGCGATCTTCCGCGCCGACTGTGCCGACCTGCTGCTGAAGCCTGCGCTCGGCGACGTGTCGTACGCCGGGCTGTGGGACCTGGGCGCGTTCGTCGCGGCCAGCATCCGCCGCCCGCTGTGCCACATCCAGGATCACCTGGGCTACTTCCGCATCAGCGCGGGACAGAACTCGTCGAACGTGAACAGCCCGTTCATGAAGGGTGCGCACCTGGGCTTCGTCGCGCTGGCGGTCGGCGGGCACCGCACCGGCCGCCTGAGCGGCGAGCTGCTGCAGCAGTGCTGCCGCATCATCCAGCCGGCGCTGAACCTGCGCTACGGCAGCCAGCCCGACATGCAGCCGTTCTGCACGCTGCTGCCCGAGCTGGCAGCGGGCGCGGCCGGTGCCGAGGAGCGCTTCATCGCCGCCTGGAACGACTTCCTCGCGACGCACGGCTTCTGAGCAGGCCTGCGAGCACGCCGCGATGATGCTGAAGCTCGACCGCTACAAGGCCTGGATCTCGAAGAGCAACCCGTTCGAGCTCGAGAGCTGGGTGCGCGCGCTGCTGGTGCACTACTTCTTCCATGTGTCCGACAAGGCGATCGTCGAGGTGCTGCAGGCGCCGGAGCAGCCGTCGGCTGCGCGCACGGTCAACCTGATGACGCCGACGGTGTTCAAGGGCACCGGCCGCATCCGCCTCGCGCCGACGGTGG
>NZ_JBFUFP010000691.1:0-2980 GCF_056403375.1 Rhizobacter sp. P2_H2 | reverse complement strand
ATCCAGCTGCCCGAGCTGCTGTACAGCCGCGTGATCGAGGCGCGCGAGCGTGTCGGCGCGAAGGGCGAATTGATCGAGGCGCTCGACGAGGCGCAACTGCAGGTCGACCTGCAGGCTGCGTACGACGCCGGCCTGCGCAGCGTCGCGATCGTCTTCATGCACGGCTACCGCTTCACCGCGCATGAGTTGGCGGCCAAGGCGATCGCGCAGCGCATCGGTTTTCCGCAGATCAGCGTCTCGCACGAGGTGAGCCCGCTGATGAAGCTGGTGGGCCGCGGCGACACGACGGTGGTCGACGCCTACCTGTCGCCGATCCTGCGCCGCTACGTGGAACAGGTCGCGAGCGAGATGCCGGGCGTGAAACTGTTCTTCATGCAGTCGTCCGGCGGGTTGACCGATGCGCATGCGTTCCAGGGCAAGGATGCGATCCTGTCCGGCCCGGCCGGCGGCATCGTCGGCATGGTGCGCACCGCGCAGCTCGGGCTGTCGCCGCTCGGCCTGGGCGAGGACGCGAAGGTCACCCCAGCGGCCGCCGAGGTCAAGGTGATCGGCTTCGACATGGGCGGCACCTCCACCGACGTGAGCCACTTCGCCGGCGAGTTCGAGCGCGCGTTCGAGACGCAGGTGGCCGGCGTGCGCWTGCGCGCGCCGATGATGAGCATCCACACGGTGGCGGCCGGCGGCGGCTCGATCCTGAGCTTCGACGGCGCGCGCTTCCGTGCCGGGCCGGAGAGTGCCGGCGCGAACCCGGGCCCGGCCTGCTACCGCCRCGGCGGCCCGCTCGCGGTGACCGATGCGAACGTGATGCTCGGCAAGATCCAGCCGGCGCATTTCCCGAAGGTGTTCGGCCCGAACGCCGACCAGTCGCTCGACCGCGAGGTGGTGGTGCGCAAGTTCAGCGAGATGGCGGCCGCGATCGAACGCGCGACCGGCGTGAAGCGCACGCCGGAGGAGGTGGCCGAGGGCTTCATCGACATCGCGGTGGGCGCGATGGGCAATGCGATCAAGAAGATCTCGGTGGCGCGCGGCTACGACGTGACGCGCTACGCGCTGCAGTGTTTCGGCGGTGCCGGCGGCCAGCACGCCTGCCGCGTGGCCGATGCGCTCGGCATGAACCGGGTGTTCGCGCACCCGCTGGCCGGCGTGCTGTCGGCCTACGGCATGGGGCTGGCCGACCAGGCGGTGCTGCGCGAGCGCGCGGTCGAGCTGCTGCTGGCCGGTGCGATGCCGGTGGTGACCGAGCTGCTCGCRGCCCTCGCCGCCGAGACCGAGGGCGAGCTGAAGCGCCAGGGCGCCAGCAGCGCCGCGGTGACGGTGCTGCGCCGCGTGCACGTGCGCTACGAGGGCACCGATTCGGCGCTGGTGGTGCCGTTCGGCACGCCCGAGGCCATCCAGGCCGCGTTCGAGGCCGCGTACCGCCAGCGCTTCGCGTTCCTGATGAGCGAGCGCCGGCTGGTGATCGAGGCGGTGTCGGTGGAGGCGGTGGGTGCCGGCGATGCGCCGGTCGAGCCGCGCCATGCGCTGGCCGCGAGCGGCGCCGCGCCGGTGCGCGAGACGGTGCAGCTGTTCAGCGGCGGCCGCTGGTGGGATGCCGCGCTGGTGGTGCGCGAGGACGCGCTGCCCGGCCACACCATCGACGGCCCAGCCATCATTGCCGAGAAGACCGCGACCACCGTCGTCGAGCCCGGCTGGCGCGCCCGCGTCACCGCCTACGACCACCTGCTGCTCGACCGTGTGCAGCCGCGCGAGGCGCGCCGCGCGATCGGTACCACGGTCGACCCGGTGATGCTGGAGGTGTTCAACAACCTCTTCATGAACATCGCCGAGCAGATGGGGCTGCAGCTGCAGAACACCGCGTACTCGGTGAACATCAAGGAGCGGCTCGACTTCAGCTGCGCGCTGTTCGATGCCGACGGCAACCTGATCGCCAACGCGCCGCACATGCCGGTGCACCTGGGTTCGATGAGCGAGTCGATCAAGACGGTGATCCAGGGCAATGCCGGGCGCATGAAGCCGGGTGACGTGTACGCGCTGAACGACCCGTACCACGGCGGCACCCACCTGCCCGACGTGACGGTCGTGACCCCCGTCTACCAAGGGGACGGCGAGAACGAAGCCCCGCTGTTCTATGTCGGCTCGCGCGGCCACCATGCCGACATCGGCGGCATCACGCCGGGCTCGATGCCGCCGTTCTCGACGCGCATCGAGGAAGAGGGCGTGCAGATCGACAACGTCAAGCTGGTCGAGRCCGGCGTGCTGCGCGAGGCCGAGATGCTCGCGCTGCTGAAGAGCGGTGCCCACCCGTCGCGCAACCCGCAGCAGAACCTGGCCGACCTGAAGGCCCAGATCGCGGCCAACGAGAAGGGCGTGCAGGAGCTGCGCAAGATGGTGCAGCAGTTCGGGCTCGAGGTGGTGCAGGCCTACATGCGCCACGTGCAGGACAACGCCGAGGAATCGGTGCGCCGCGTGATCACGCGCCTGAAGGACGGCACGTTCACGCTGCCGCTGGACAACGGCGCGCGCATCAGCGTGGCCATCCGGGTGAACGAGCAGGCGCGCAGCGCGGTGATCGACTTCACCGGCACCTCGGCGCAGCTGACGAACAACTTCAATGCGCCGCGCGCGGTCTGCATGGCCGCGGTGCTGTACGTGTTCCGCACGCTGGTCAACGACGACATCCCGCTGAACGCCGGCTGCCTGAAGCCGCTGCAGGTGATCATCCCCGAAGGCTCGATGCTGAACCCGAACCCGCCGGCCTCGGTGGTGGCCGGCAACGTCGAGACCTCGACCTGCATCACCAACGCGCTGTACGGCGCGCTCGGCGTGATGGCGGCCGGGCAGTGCACGATGAACAACTTCACCTTCGGCAACGCGACCTACCAGTACTACGAGACGATCTCGGGCGGCTCGGGCGCCGGGCCGGATTTCGACGGCACCTCGGTCGTGCAGACGCACATGACGAACTCGCGGCTCACCGACC
>NZ_JBFUFP010000690.1:0-2985 GCF_056403375.1 Rhizobacter sp. P2_H2 | reverse complement strand
GTACGGCGCGAGCTTCCAGTCGGCACTCGCTTCGTCGGCATACAGCCCGTGCGCCGGCTCCCAGAAGTGCTGCTCCAGCAAGCCGAAGGTCTCGTGCAGCCCGAGCCGGGCGTCCTCGATGTCGGCCCTCAGCGCCTGTGCGTGCGCCAGCAGCACGAAGGCGAGGCCTTCGCAGCGGTTCGTCGCGTCGAGCACGTCGCGCTCGCCGTAGTTGCCGCCGGCACCGTGCCAGCGCACCTGCCACGCATAGCCGCCGGTGTCGGCGTCGCGGTGCGCATCACGCAGGAAACGCAGCCCGTGGCGCGTCGCCTCGCGCCATTCCGGGCGGCCGAAGTGCCGCGCCGCCATCGCATGGTTGACGACGCAGCACGCGCTGCCGACGAGCTCGCGCGTCTCGCGGTCACTGACCGTGCCGTCGTCATGGAAGAACTGGAAGAAGCCGCCGCTCGGGTCGCGGCTGCGGCCCTCGCGCAACGACATCGTGTCGAGGACGTGCCGGCGCAGGAAGTCGGGTGAGCGGAAGTCGATGATCGGTGTCATGCACTGCCTCCTCGCGTCGTCCTCGCGGACGTACGGTTGACATCACCCCACGGTGCTCACCCCATGGGCTTCACCCCACCACGCGCTGCTCGCTCTTCGCGTCGAACAGGTGCGCATCCTCCGGCTGCCAGCGCAGGTGCACGCTGTCGCCCACATGCTGGTGCACCTTTCCGGCCACGCGTGCCGTCAGCTTGCCGACCGCCGTGTCGACCATCGCATAGGTCTCCGGCCCGGTCGGCTCCAGCATGCTGATCGTGCCCGCCAGTCCCTGCTCGGCGAACGACAGGCTCTCCGGCCGCAGCCCGTAGCTGATGCCGGCACCGTTGGTCGATTGCAGCGCGCCGCGCTGCGCATCGTTCAGCAGCAGCGGCACGCCCTGCGAGCTCAGGCCGTCGGCCGCACGCTGGCTGTCGATGATGTTCATCGCCGGCGAGCCGATGAACTCGGCGACGAAGCGCGTCGCCGGGCGCGAGTAGATGTCGTCGGGCGTGCCGAACTGCTGCACCAGGCCGTCGCGCATCACCGCGATGCGGTCGCCCAGCGTCATCGCCTCGACCTGGTCGTGCGTCACGTAGACGGTGGTGGTAGCGGTGCGCTGGTGCAGCAGCTTGATCTCGGCGCGCATCTCGACGCGCAGCTTCGCGTCCAGGTTCGACAGCGGCTCGTCGAACAGGAACAGCTTCGGGTTGCGCGCGAGCGCCCGGCCCATCGCGACGCGCTGGCGCTGTCCACCCGACAGCTGGCCCGGCTTGCGGTCGAGCAGGTGCTCGATCTGCAGCATCTTCGAGACGCGCTGGATCGCCTCCTGGCGCTGTGCCTTCGGCACGTTGCGCATCTCGAGGCCGAACGCGATGTTCTGCCCGACGTTCATGTTCGGGTACAGCGCGTAGCTCTGGAACACCATCGCGATGTCGCGGTCCTTCGGCAGCGCGTAGGTCACGTCGCGGTCGGCGATGTGGATGCTGCCGGTGGTCGGCGTGTCGAGCCCCGCGATCATCGACAGCAGCGTGCTCTTGCCGCAGCCGGACGGGCCGACCAGGATCAGGAACTCGCCGTTCTCGACCTCGATGTCGATGCCCTTGAGGATCTCCACCGGGCCGTAGCTCTTGCGGACGTTGCGAATTGAAAGTGCACCCATGACGTTTTCTCTTTGAAGCCCGGGCCGGTCAGCCCTTGACGGCGCCGGCGGTGAGGCCGCGCACGAAGTATTTGCCTGCGACGATGTAGACGAACAGCGTCGGCAGCGCGGCGATCATCGCGGCGGCCATGTCGACGTTGTATTCCTTCACCGCGCTGGAGGTGTTGGCCAGGTTGTTCAGGCCGACCGTGATCGGCTTGGACGCGCCGCCCGAGAACACCACGCCGAACAGGAAATCGTTCCAGATGTTCGTGAACTGCCAGATCAGCGTGACCACCACGATCGGCGTCGACAGCGGCAGCACGATGCGCCAGAAGATGCGCCAGAAGCCCGCGCCGTCCAGCATCGCCGCCTTGATCAGCTCGTCGGGCAGGCCGACGTAGTAGTTGCGGAAGAACAGCGTCGTCGACGGCAGGCCGGCGATGATGTGCACCGCGACCAGCCCCCAGATCGAGCTCGCGATGCCGAACCAGCCGAGCACCTGCGACATCGGCAGCAGCACCACCTGCAGCGGCATGAACATGCCGAACAGCATCATCGCGAACATGAACTCGCTGCCGCGGAAGCGCCACTTGCTCAGCACGTAGCCGTTGATCGCGCCGAGCGTGCTCGACACCAGCACCGCCGGCACCACCATCAGCACCGAGTTGAAGAAGAACGGCTTCAGGCCGCCGCAGTCGATGCCGGTGCAGGCGCTCGACCAGGCCTTGGCCCACGAGGCGAAGCTGGGCGCCATCGGCAGCGACAGCAGGTTGCCCTCGCGCACCTCGTTCATGTCCTTCAGCGAGGTCGTGAGCATCACGTACATCGGCAGCAGGAAGACCAGCGCGAACAGCAGCAGCACGGACCACAGCGCCGCGCGGTGCCAGTTGAATTTGTTTCCCATGTCTTGTTCTCTCGGCGGCCGCTCAGCGCTTGCCGCGCAGTTCGGAATAGAGGTAGGGCACGACCAGCGCCGCCACGGTGGCCAGCATGATCGTCGCCGACGCCGCGCCCAGGCCGATCTGGCCGCGCGAGAACGCCATCGTGTACATGAAGGTGGCCGGCAGGTCGGTCGCATAGCCCGGGCCGCCGGCGGTCAGCGCCATCACCAGGTCGAAGCTCTTGATCGCCAGGTGGCTCAGCACCATCAGCGTGCTGAAGAAGACCGGCCGCAGGCTCGGGATGATGATGCGCCAGTAGATGCGCGGCAGGCTCGCGCCGTCGATCTGCGCGGCCTTCAGGATCGAGTCGTCGATGCCGCGCAGGCCGGCCAGGAACAGCGCCATCACGAAACCGGCGCTCTGCCAGACGCCGGCGATCACGAC
>NZ_JBFUFP010000689.1:0-2986 GCF_056403375.1 Rhizobacter sp. P2_H2 | reverse complement strand
GTCTCGTGCAGCGGCTCGACCGCGATCTTCACGCCGGCCGCGAGCCTGGCGTATGCGACGAGCTACACCGCGCAGGTGACGACTGCAGTGAAGGACACGGCCGGCAACGCGATGGCCGCCGCGAAATCGTGGGCGTTCACGACCGGCGCGGCACCGGTCGCGGGCGGCGCGTTCAGCTTCATGGCCTACGGCGACAGCCGCTCGGGCAACGGCTGCGACGGCAACACGGCGCACATCGCGCTGGTCAGCCGCATGGTGGCCRAGCCGGCGTCGTTCGTGTTCAACCTCGGCGACATGATCACCGGCTACGACAAGTCGACCAACTGGATCCAGCGCGGCGACTGCCCGAGCGATGCCTCGAAGGGCAGCTTCAAGGAGATCATCGCGCCGYTGCAGACCAAGACGCCGGCCGCCGGCCTGCCGGTCTTCTACTACCCGGTGGTCGGCAACCACGACGACAACTTCGGCGATGGGTGGTACCCGGACAAGTTCGGCGACGGCTTCTGCAGCGTGTTCGACCCGAAGCAGCTGGTGCCCAACCACACGCAGAGCAAGGCCTACTTCAAGGACTGGACGACCTCCAGCATCAAGCACTACAGCGATGCGGAGTTCTACACCGCCGCCTGCGCGACCACGCGCAACGGCGTGTACCCGGACTTCATGTACTACTCGTTCGACTACAAGAACACCCACTTCGTCGTGCTGCGGATCAACTCCGACTACTTCGACCTGATGGAGTGCTCGAGCAACTGCACCGCGGCGAACGAAGGCAACTACGACGCCTACTACTACAAGCACCAGCTCGACTGGCTGCGCTACGACCTGGCGAAGGCGGTGGCCAACACCGCCATCCAGAACACCGTGGTGCTGATGCACGCGCCGGTGATCTCGTACTCCGACGGCCATGCGCCGGTGGCCTCGTGGCCGACGCTGGTCAAGGAGTTCAGCAAGTACAAGGTGAAGATGGTGATCTCGGGCCACAGCCACGTGTACGAACGCTCGGTGCCGGTGTATGCCGACGATGCCAACCCGAACGGCGTGCGCGACGATGCCAAGGGCACCGTCTACGTGGTGACCGGCGGCGGCGGCTCGGCGCTGGCCGGCTTCAAGACGCTCGGGCCGCTGAATGCCAAGGCGACCGCGGCGCACCACTACATGAAGCTGGACGTGAACGGCAGCACGCTCACGGTGAAGACGATCGGCAAGGACGGGACCGTCCTCGACTCCTTCTCTAGATAAATTGAATGACACCGCATCCACCTGATTGAGGGGGATGCGCGGCACCGCAAGTGCCGGCCCACGTCAGACAATCGGGACTCGCCCGGGTACTGCCCGGGCGCCGTCGTTTCTCCCCGAGGTGTTCTTTCGAGGTCCGGGCCGTGGTCATCAGCAGAATCCAGCAGTTCGCGGCAGCCGCCGCATTCATCGTCGCCGGCCTGGCCGGGTGCAGCGGAGGCGGTGGCGGGTCCGGGGATGGCGGCGGGGGTGAGCCGACCGGCCCGCAGCTCGCACTGCAGGTGCACGTCGACGGCTCCGGCAGCATCACCTCGACGGTGGCCGGGCTCGGCTGCAGCGGCGATTGCAGCGTCTCGCTGACGCAGGGCACGAGCTTCGTGCTGAACGCGGTGCCGGGCACCGGCTACGTGTTCAGCGGCTGGGGCGGCGCCTGCAGCGGCACCGGCACCTGCACCGTGACGATGAGCGCGGCCACGGCGGTGAGCGCGAGCTTCACGCCCGGCGGCAGCTCCAGCGGCAAGAGCTGGTTCGTCAGCGCCACCGGCAGCGACAGCGCGGCCGGCACGCTGGCGGCACCGTTCAAGACGATCACCCAGGCGGTCGGCGTGGCAACCGCCGGAGACACCATCGAAGTGCGCGCCGGCACCTACAACGAGGCGGTGGTCATCCGCACCGCCGGCACCTCGGCGGCGCGCATCACGCTGCGCGGCTACGGCGCCGACCTGCCCGCACGCCCGGTGCTGCAGCGCACCGGCACCGGCCCGACGATCTACTTCTACAACGACGCCTGCGACGAGGACCAGATCGGCAGCGGCAGCGGCAACACCGACTGCTTCGCGAGCTGGTGGACGGTGCAAGGCCTCGAGGTGCGCGGCAGCACGACCGGCGGCGACGACGGCAACGTGATCAAGATCGACACCGCGAAAGTCCGCATCCAGGGCAACAAGCTGTGCTGCAGCGTCGCCGACGTCGTCAAGCTGGTGCGCACCGCGAACGACGTCGAGGTGCTGGACAACGAGATCTTCCAGAGCAGCGGCGTCGTGACGCCGGGCAGCAATGCGCAGGGCATCGACATCGTCGGTGCCAACAACACCCGCGTGGCCGGCAACTACGTGCACGACGTGCCCGACTTCGGCATGTACGCGAAGGGCAATGCGCGCAGCACGATCTTCGAGAACAACCTGCTGGTGAACATCGGCCGCGCCGACAACGGCCACGCGATCATGCTGGGCCAGGAGACCGACGCCGACCGGCTGACGGATGGCCGCTACGAGAGCTACGACGGCATCGTGCGCAACAACGTCGTCGTCAACGCCACCTGGGCCTGCGTCGCGACCTCGTCGTCGTCGAACGTGCGCATCTACAACAACAGCTGCTACAACACCGCCACCGCCGGCCAGGGCTCGATCTTCCTGTCGAACGAGTCGGAGGTCGGGCAGGCCGGCACCGGCGTCGAGATCGTCAACAACATCATCTACGGCTCGGGCAACCGGCCGGTGATCAAGGTCAACGCCGATGCGCTGACCGACTTCACGACGCTGCGCATCAGCGGCAACATCTACTGGACCAGCAACGGCGCGCCGACCTTCTCGCTGAAGGACACGCAGGTGCCGGCCGGCCAGTGGTCGACGCTGTACAACACCATCACCGGCCTGACCGATGCGAGCCGCGTGCTCGACCCGCAGTTCGCGACCACCACCGGCGGCACCCCGCTGACGCTGAAGGCCACGAGCCCGGCGATCAACACGGG
>NZ_JBFUFP010000688.1:0-2990 GCF_056403375.1 Rhizobacter sp. P2_H2 | reverse complement strand
ACGTTCAGGTAGGGCAGGGCGTCGGTCTTGGCGGGCGCGCCGAGCACCTGCGTCTGCGCGCGCGTCGCACCGACACCGACGTCGCCGCTCAGGCCGGGCTCGGCGGAATGAGCCGGCCCTGCCGCGGTGAGCATGAGCGGCAGCGCGAGCAAGGGCGGGGCCAACCAGCGCGCCATCCGTCCGCCGAACAACAGCTCGTAGAGCACCGGCACCAGGCCGAGCGTGACCAGCGTGCCCAATGCGAGGCCGCCGATGATGGTGACCGCCATGCCCGACCACAGCGGCCCGCCGAACAGCAGCAGCGRCACCAGGCCGGCGACGCAGGTCAGCTTGGTCATCACGATCGGCCGCAGCCGCTGCACCGCCGAGGCCACCACCGCCTCGCGCAGCGGGCGGCCGGCATGCAGCTCGGCCTCGATGCGCTCGAGCAGCAGCACCGCGTTGTTGACGATGATGCCTGCCAGCGACAGCAGGCCGAAGTTGGCCATGAAGCCCAGCGGCTCGCCGGCGAGCTTCAACGCGGGTGCCACGCCGATGAGCGCGAACGGGATGATGGCCAGGATCAGCGCCAGCTTGCGGAACGAGCCGAACTGCCAGACGAAGAGGATCAGCATCGCCACCACGGCGTGCGGCAGGTAGTCGCCGAGCGCGGTGTTGGCCTCGGCCGCGTCCTCGATCTCGGCGCCCAGCTCGATGCGGTAGCCCGGCGGCAGCGCCAGCGCCGCCACCGTCGGCGCGAGGCGGTCCACCACCTGCTGCGCGGTCTGTGTCTCACTGCGGCCCTGCACGGTCAGCGTGCGCGAGAGGTCGCGGCGGCGGATGACCGAAGGCTCGGAGCCGACCGTGAGCGTGGCCACCGCCGACAGCGGCACCGGCGCGCCACCGGAGGCGGGGTAGATCAGGCTGTTCGCCAGGTCCTCGGGCCGCCGGCGCTCGGCCTCGGAGCCGCGCACGACCAGCGGCACCAGCGTGTCGCCGTCGCGCAGCGACGAGACGGCCAGGCCGCTGAAACGCGCGCCCAGCGAGGTGGCCACGTCTTCGCTGGTGATGCCCAGGCGCCGTGCCTTGCGCTGGTCGATCTGCACGTCCAGGCGCGGCACGCGGCCGTCCCAGTCGTCGAGCACGCCGACCACGCCGGGCACGCCGCGCAGCGCGGCCTGCAGCTGCCCGCCCAGGCGGCGCAGCTCGCGCTCGTCCGGGCCGGCGATGCGGTAGGCCACGGTGCCGGAATCGCTGGAGCCGAGCGAGAAGCGCTTCACATCGACCCGCAGCTCCGGATGCGCCTGCGCCAGCCAGGCGCGGGTGCGCTCGATCATCGGGTCGAGCGCGTCCTTGCCGTTCACGCCCACGGTGAAGTAGCCGATGTGCGAGGCCGGCAGCGGCGGGTTCAGGCCGAGGATGATGCGCGGCCCGCCATCGGCCACGTAGCCGATGCTGGTCGTCACCTCCGGATTGATGTTCTTGTCCGCCAGCCAGCGGCTGACCGATTGCACGGTGGAGAGGGTGGCGCGCGAGTCGCTGCCGGGCTGCAATTCGAGGGCGATCTGGTACTGCGGCCGGTCGGAAGGCGGCAGGAAGCCGGCGGGCACGCTCGCCAGCATCAGCATCGCCGCCGTGAACATCACGCCCATCGCGACCAGGAACATCGCCTTGTGGTCGAGCACCTTGCCGATGACATGCCGGTAGCCGCGGTAGAAGCGCGACTCGGGGTTCGATTCGGCCGGCCCCGCGGGGTGGGACGGCTTCAGGAAGTGATAGCACAGCAGCGGCGTCACCGTCAGGCAGAACAGCCACGAGCCCAGCAGCGCCAGCGCGAGCACGATCACCAGCGGGCGCAGGTACTCGTTGATCGAGGTGTGGCCGAAGAAGAACGGCGAGAACGCGAAGATGATCACCAGCGACGAGGTGAGCAGCGGGATGGCCAGCGTTCGGCCCGCATCGATGCAGGCCTGGCGACGGTCCTCGCCGGCCGCCAGGCGCCGTTCGATGTCTTCGGCGATCACGATGCCGTTGTCCACCAGCAGGCCGAGCGCGATGATGATGGCCGCCATCGAGACGTTGTGCAGCTCGATCGACAGCATCTGCATCGCGACCAGCGTGCCCAGGATGGTCAGCGGCACGATGCTGCCGACCACGAGGCCGGCGCGCCAGCCCAGGAACAGCACGACGACCGCCATCACGATGACGATGGTCTCGCCCATCACGCGGTTCATCTTGCCCATCTCGCGCTCGACCACGTCGGCCTGGAAGGTCACGTACTCGAGCGTGAAGCCGGCCGGCAGCAACTGCTGCAGTTCGGCGACGCGCGCCTTCAGCGCCTGGCCGAAGGCCTGCACGTTCCGGCCGGCGCGCATCGAGACCCCCAGCACCACGGCCGGCTCGCCCTGGTAGACCGCGGCCGATTCCGGCGGATCGGCCGGCAGCACGCGGATGCTGGCGATGTCCGACAGGCGCACGCTCGAGTCGTTGCGGCCGCTGCGTTCGGGCACGCTCAGCACGACGTTGCGCAGCGCCTCCAGCGAGGTGATCTCGCCCGAGGCCACCAGTGCGGCGTTCAGGCCGCCCAGCACCGCCTGGCCACCGGAGAGCACGACGTTCTGCTGCTGCAGCTGCTGCAGCACGGCCGGCGCACCCAGGCCCAGGCCCGCGAGGCGCGCGCGGTCGAACTCGATGTAGACGCGCTCGTCCTGCAGGCCGTGGAAGCTGACGCTCTGCACGCCCGGCAGCTCGTACAGCCGGTCGCGCAGTTGCTTGAGCGGCTGGCGCATCTCGCTCATCGAGAAGCCGGGTGCGGTGACGGCGATGGAAGCCACCGCCACGCGGCCGAAGTCGTCGTTGATGTCCGCCGGCAGCGTGCCTTCCGGGAACTGCGGCGACACCTCGGCCACCTTGGCGCGCAGCTTCTGCCAGACCGTGGGCAGGTCGGGCACGCTCTCGTGCACCGTCACCTGCAGGATGACGTTGCCGGTGCGCACCGTGCTGACCACGTG
>NZ_JBFUFP010000687.1:0-2994 GCF_056403375.1 Rhizobacter sp. P2_H2 | reverse complement strand
CTGCAGTACTGCGACTGGGCGGTGGCCAAGGGCTTGCTCGCGGTGCGTTCGCACGTCGACGTCTGCGACGACCGGCTGCTCGCGGTCGACGCGCTGCTGCACGTGAAGCAGGTGGTGAAGCCGTACCTCGACCTGCAGCTGGTCGCGTTCCCGCAGGACGGCGTGCTGCGCTCGCCCACCGCGCTCGCCAACCTCAAACGCGCACTCGACCGGGGCGTCGACGTGGTCGGCGGCATCCCCCACTTCGAGCGCACGATGGCCGACGGCGCCGAGAGCGTGCGGCTGCTGTGCGAGCTGGCGGCCGAGCGCGGGCTGCGCGTCGACATGCACTGCGACGAGAGCGACGACCCGCTGTCGCGCCACATCGAGACGCTCGCGTTCCACACGCAGCGGCTCGGGCTGCAGGGCCGCGTCACCGGCTCGCACCTGACCTCGATGCACTCGATGGACAACTACTACGTCAGCAAGCTGCTGCCGCTGATCGCCGAGGCGCAGGTGCATGCGGTGGCCAACCCGCTGATCAACATCACGCTGCAGGGCCGCCACGACAGCTACCCGAAGCGCCGCGGCATGACGCGCGTGCCCGAGTTGATGGCCGCCGGCGTCAACGTCGGCTTCGGCCACGACTGCGTGATGGACCCTTGGTACTCGTCGGGCAGCGCCGACATGCTGGAGGTCGCGCAGATGGGCCTGCACGTGGCGCAGATGACCTCGCAGGCGCAGATGCGGGCCTGCTTCGATGCCGTCACCGTCAACAGCGCGAGGATCCTCGGGCTCGAGGGCTACGGGCTGCAGGCCGGGGCGCGCGCCGACTTCGTGCTGCTGCAGGCGCGCGACCCGGTGGAAGCGATCCGGCTGCGCGCGACGCGGCTCGCGGTGGTGCGCGGCGGGCAGGTCATTGCGCAGACGCCGGCGGCCACCGCGACGCTGTCGCTGCCAGGGCGGCCGGACAGCGTCGACTGGACGCTGCAGCGCTAGCGGCCTGCGGCCTCGCGGAAGTAGCGGATGCGGTCGTCGTCGGCCGGGTGCGAGGCGATCGCGATGCCGAGCCAGCCGGGCTCGCCGCCATCGGAGCGCTTGCGGCGCTCCTCGGCGATCTTCTCGAAGAAGCGCACCATCGCGTCGGGCGAGATGCCGGCGGCCTTCATCAGGTGCACGCTGTCGGCATCGGCCTCGCGCTCGGCATCGCGCGCATAGCCTGCCTGGCCCAGCACCAGCGGCACGCCGGCCAGCAGGCTGCTGAAATCGCCGACCACCAGGCTCGTCACGACGCCCAGCGCGGTCGCCTGCACCAGCATGCGCAGCCCGTGGCGGTGGCGCACATGGCCGAGCTCGTGGCCGAGCACGCCGACGATCA
The DNA here is from genome assembly GCF_056403375.1 of Rhizobacter sp. P2_H2. Classification (NCBI taxonomy): domain Bacteria; kingdom Pseudomonadati; phylum Pseudomonadota; class Betaproteobacteria; order Burkholderiales; family Sphaerotilaceae; genus Rhizobacter; species Rhizobacter sp. P2_H2. Next base: position 1,637 of record NZ_JBFUFP010000687.1, on the reverse strand, counting down.
CCGATTCGTCGCCACCGACCAGCGCCACCAGTTCGTCGGTCAGCACCATCGTGCCGCCGGGCAGCGCGAACGCGTTCGGGCCCAGCGACTTGTCCTTGCCGCGGCGGAACAGCAGCTCGTGCGGCGGCGCGCCCTGCGGGTACGCCTGCGCGATCGCGCGCTCGAACGCGGCACGCAGCTTCGCCTGCTGCGCCGCGGGCAGTTCGCTTGCCTGCACCAGCTCGCCGTCGACCGACTTCATCGCCGCGTCGCCGATCTGGCGGTCGACCGAAGGCGGCAGCATCGCGACGACCGCGCGCGAGGCCCACGGCAGCCCCCACAGGTAGCCGGCCCCCATCAGCAGCGCGAACGCGACGACGATGCCGCCGACCCAGCGCCAGCTCTGCTGCGCCTTGACGACCAGCGTCTCGCCGCGGCCGCTGGCGCGCGCCCAGGCGTCCCACGCCGCCGAGTCGGTGCAGTGCAGCGCGCCGCCGTCTTTCAGGTGCGCCACGCGTGCGCCGTGGCGGGTGCGCTCCGGCCATTGCACCTCGGCCAACGGCACGCTGCGCGCGACGCCGTCGCCGGCGATCAACAGGCGCTCGCCGCCGACGTGGATGCGCACGCGGTGGCTGCGGGCGCTGCGGCCGTCGAAGTAATCCACCTCGAGGGCAGGAGCGGCGGGCGCGTTCACAGGCCGACGTCGATGCCGAAGAAGTCACCGGCCGCGTCGCCGGCGGCATCGCCTTCGTGGCCGGCCTGCGCGACCAGCGCGTCGATGTGGGTGCGGCTGACGATGCCGACCGATTCGAGCCGCAGCCGGGTCAGCGCGACGCGCGCGAACGGCCAGTACAGGCCGAGCGTGACGATCATCAGCAGCCAGTTCGCGAGCGTCACGCGCAGCAGCGGCCAGAAGCGCAGCTCGCTCTTGAAGCGCAGGTGCTGGTTGCCGGTGCGCGACCACAGCAGGTTCTGGAAGCGCGAGGTGAAGTACGGCCGGGCGAAGACCTGCATCAGCAGCCACGATGCCAGGATCACGATGAAGCCGAGCACCATCGCCGCAACGCGGCCGGTCTCGCCGCGGTTGCGAATCAAGTCGGCCACGCTGGAGCCGAGCAGCGTGGCCAAGCCGAAGACGACGAGGCCGGCCACGACGCCGGCCACCAGCCACACGCCCAGGCTCTTCAGGCACAGCCCATAGAAGGCCCCGGGGCCGGCGCGCAGCTCGGTCTGCAGCTGCGCGAACGCATAGTGGTCGTGCTGGTACTTCTTCAGGTTCCACATCATCAGCGGCAGCACCAGCAGCGTCACGCCCATCACCGCGGTGAAGGCCGGGCCGAACCAGCCGGGTGGGTGGACCTGGTCGGGCACCGCAAGCAGGACGCCCAGCAGCACGGCGCTGGGCGCGAACACCGGCAGCAGTGCGCGGTAGGCGCCGGCTGCGTCGCCCTTGAAGCGAAAGCGCAGCCCGCGCCAGCTGGTGTTGGCGAGGCGGAACTGCAGCGACGACTTGAACAGTGCCGGCCACAGCGCCGCGACGATCACGAAGGCCACCAGCCCGGCCATCGGCGAGAACTGGCCGGCCACCGAATACAGCCCGCCGAGCAGCACCACCAGCAGGTAGCCGCGCAGCATCTTCTTCGGGTCGCCGTGGAAGC
>NZ_JBFUFP010000686.1:0-2994 GCF_056403375.1 Rhizobacter sp. P2_H2 | reverse complement strand
CCCGTGGCCTGGGCATGCGCATCCGCTGCGCACGCTGATCGACGAGTAGGGCTTCCCCCGAGCGCCGGGGGGCAGACCGCGCCCTAGCATCAGCCTCACCCCCAAGGGAGAGGCCCATGAAGCAGCTGTCCGGTCTGGACGCGTCCTTCCTGTACATGGAGACGCCGGAGATGCCGATGCACGTCGGCGCGTTGCACCTGTTCGAGTTGCCGGCCAGCTACAAGGGCAGCTTTCTCGGCGACGTGCGGCGCCACATCGAGTCCCGCCTGCCGCTGGCGCCCGCGCTGAGCCGCAAGCTCGCGTGGATGCCGTTCAACCTCGCGAACCCGGTGTGGGTCGATGCGGCGCCCGACCTCACGCAGCACATCGTCGGCATCAAGCTGCCGAAGGGCAGCGGGCTGGCCGAACTCGACGAGCAGGTCAGCCAGCTGCACCCGGTGCTGCTCGACCGCGACCGCCCGCTGTGGAAATTCCATGTCTTCGAAGGCCTCGCGCCCGGGCCCGACAAGACCCGGCGCGTCGGCCTCTACACCCAGTTGCACCACGCCGCCGTCGACGGCCAGGCCGCGATCGCACTGGCCCAGGCCATCCTCGACGTGCAGGCCACGCCGCGCAGCATCGAGCACGAGACACGCGCCGCGAAGAAACTCGACATCGGCCTCGCCGACATGCTGAGCGGCGTGCTCGCGAACCAGTTGCAGCAGTACGGCAACCTGGTGAAGGCCCTGCCGTCGACGGTCGGCGCGCTCTCCCAAGTGGCCACGCAAGGCGTGCGCAGCGTCGCCGGCAGGGCGGTGGCCCAGGTGCGCGGCAGCGCCGGCGACGCATCGATCGGCCTCGCGCCACGCACGCGCCTCAACGCCTCGGTGAGCGACGGTCGCGCCTTCGCCGGCGTCAGCCTGCCGATCGCGCAGATCAAGGCGCTGCGCCGCGCGCATGCCGCGACGCTGAACGATGTCGTGCTGATGCTGTGCGGCGGCGCGCTGCGGCGGCACTTCTTGCAGCACGGCCCGCTGCCGCGCAAGTCGATGGTGGCGGCGGTGCCGGTATCCACCCGCGCGGCCGGCGACACGACCGCGAACAACCAGGCCTCGATGACGGTCGTCAACCTCGGCACCCACCTCGCCGACCCGATGGAGCGACTGCTGTACGTCAAGGCGGCCAGCGCCGCGATGAAATCCACGCTCGGCAGCGTCAAGAGCCTGATGCCCACCGATTTCCCGTCGCTTGGCGTGCCATGGCTGATGAGCACCGTCACCTCGCTGTACGGCAAGGCGAAGGTGGCCGACCGCCTCCCGCCGATCGCCAACGTCGTGATCTCCAACGTGCCCGGGCCGGTGTTTCCGCTGTACATGGCCGGCGCGCGGATGCTGACCAACTACCCGGCCTCGATCGTCGTGCACGGCGTCGCGCTCAACATCACCGTGCAGAGCTACGACCAATCGCTGGATTTCGGCTTGATGGCGTGCGCGAAGGCGATGCCCGAGGTGGCCGAGCTCGCCGCGCACCTGGAAGCCACACTGGCCGAACTGCTGGCGCTGCCGGCCACCGGCGAGCCTGTCGCCATGGTGACACCCGAGCCCACATCCAAGCCCCTATCCAAGCCCAGGCCGAAGGCCCCCGCCAAGCCTAGGGCCAGGTCTCCAGCCAAAGCCGCCGCCGCCCGCTGATTGCCCACTAAGATGCAAGCGTATTCACGATGGCCCGACGCGGCCCCCCACCATGCCTCGTGACGGCGCGCAGCAGTCCCCCCACGACGACCTGAAGGCCCCCAATGCCTTGCTCCTGATGCTCGAAGGGCGCGCGCCCTGGGAGTTCGCGGCGATGCTCGCGTCTTCTCCGGTGCTGAACCGCGCGCTCGACAAGCTGCCGCCCGGCGATGGCCACCCGGTGCTCGTCTTTCCCGGCTTGGCCGCCGCCGATTTCACGACCGTGCCGCTGCGCAACTTCCTGCGCGACCGCGGCTACGTGCCCTACCCGTGGGAGCAGGGCTTCAACTTCGGCCCGCGCGAGGGCGTGCTCGAACGCTGCGCCGAGACGGTTGACCTGCTGCACCGGCGCCACCAGCAGCCGGTCAGCCTGATCGGCTGGAGCCTGGGCGGCGTGTACGCGCGCGAGGTCGCGAAGCAGCGCCCGCAGCAGACGCGCTGCGTGATCACGCTCGGCACGCCGTTCACCGGCCACCCGCGGGCGACCAATGCATGGCGCCTCTACGAATGGGTCAGCGGGCAGAGCGTGCACGACCCGGCCCTGCTCGAACAGGTGCGCCAGCCGCCGCCGGTGCCCACCACCTCGATCTACTCGCGCACCGACGGCGTCGTCGCGTGGCAGTGCAGCATCAACGAGGCATCGCCGCTGGCCGAGAACATCGAGGTGCATGCGAGCCACATGGGCATGGGCATGAACCCGCTGGCGCTCTACGCGATCGCCGACCGTCTCGCGCAGGACCCGGCGCGCTGGCAGCGCTTCGAGGCCGATGGCGCGCGCCGGTGGTTCTTCAAGACCGCCGCGGCATGAAGCTCGCGGCCAACGGCATCTCGCTCGAGGTCGAAGACCATGGCTCGCCGCAGGGCGAGCCGCTGCTGCTGGTGATGGGCCTGGGCATGCAGCTGACGGCCTGGCCCGACGAGCTGGTGCAGATGCTGGTGGCCAGGGGCTTTCGGGTGATCCGCTTCGACAACCGCGACGTCGGCCTGAGCCAGGGCTTCGATGCGCTGGGCGTGCCGAACCTGCCGCTGGCCGCGATGAAGTACGCCTTGCACCTGCCGATCCGCCCGCCGTACCCGCTGCGCGCGCTGGCCGACGATGCGGCCGGCGTGCTGGATGCGCTGGGCATCGCGCAGGCGCATGTGTGCGGCGCGTCGATGGGCGGGATGGTCGCGCAGCTGATGGCCATCCACCATCCGCAGCGCGTGAAGAGCCTGACGCTGATGATGACGACCACCGGCTCGCGCCGGCTGCCTACCGCCACGCCCGAGGTGCGGCGCGCGCTGC
>NZ_JBFUFP010000685.1:0-2995 GCF_056403375.1 Rhizobacter sp. P2_H2 | reverse complement strand
CAGCAGGCCCACGGCGCCGCGTGGATCATGTTCGCGCAGAAGACGGCATCGACCTGCGCCGGCACGCCGGGCCACTCGCTCGCCAGCACATCGAGCTGCAGCGGCGCGCGAACGTTGTCGATCCCGGCGCACCAGGTGCGGATCGACGGCAGCGTCTCGGCATTGAAGTCGCTCGGCTGCCACTGCCAGCCCGGCAGCCCCGGGCTGCAGTGCGCCGCATGCTGGCCGGTGCCGCTGGCAATCTCCAGCAGCAACCCCCGTGGCGGCAACACGCGCTGCAGTTCGGTCAGGATCGCCGCGCGGTTGCGTTCGGCGGCAGGGCTGTGGCGGCGGGAATCGTCGGTCATGGGGTGCTCATTCTCAACAGGCGCGCCGCTTCTTCGAGCCGCGCATCTTCGATCTCGCGCAGCACGCCGGACAGATCCACCGCGCCGGCCCGCTGTTCGTAGCGGCCGGTCAACGGCGTGCCCGGCGCGAGCAGGCCGCCAGCGTACAGCGACCAGATCTCGGGGCCGTACCGCGTCGGCAGCAGGCTCGGCGCAAAGCGGCCGAAGAAGTCGCGCAGGTTGTCGACGTCGCGCATCAGCATGCGCGGTGCGTGGTTGTTGCCGGCCGCGTCCACCGCCTGCGGCAGGTCGATGATGACCGGGCCGTCACCGGCCAGCAGGATGTTGAACTCCGACAGGTCGCCGTGGATCACGCCGGCGCACAGCATGCGCACCACCTCGCCGATCAGCGTGGCATGGTGCTGCAAGGCCTGCGCTTCGGTGAACGGCAGGTCGTTCAGGCGCGGTGCGGCATCGCCCCGCTCGTCGGCCACCAGGTCCATCAACAGCACGCCGTCGAGGAAGTTGTGCGGCTTCGGCACCCGCACGCCCGCCGCCGCCAGTCGGTACAGCGCATCCACCTCGGCACTCTGCCACGCCGCCTCCTGCTGCTGGCGGCCGAACGCCGTGCCCTTGGCCATCGCGCGCGCCTGCCGGCTGTTGCGCACCTTGCGGTTCTCGGTGTAGTCCACCGCCTGCCGGAAGCTGCGCTTGTGCGCCTCCTTGTAGACCTTGGCGGCGCAGGTCTCGTCGCCGCAACGCACCACGTAGACATCGGCTTCCTTGCCGCTCTTGAGCTGGCGAACGACGCTGTCGATCAAACCTTCGGCAACCAGGGTCTGCAGGCGGGCGGGGATTTTCATCGGGCCGATTCTCAGGCCTTTTTCTGCTCGGGCCTTTTCCGCTCGGGCCCGCGGACTCAGGTCGTCTGCTTCGTCGGCATGATCACCACCTGCTGCAGGTTCACGTGCTTCGGCTGCGCGACGATGAAGCCCACGCTCTCGGCCACGTTCTCCGGTTGCAGGAACTCCATCGTCTTCTCGGCACCGGCCAGCCAGTCCTTCGCGCCCTGGAAGGTCACGTGGCCCTGCAGCTCGGTCGCGACGATGCCCGGCTCGATCATCGACACGCGGATGTTCTTCGGCCCGAGCTCGATGCGCAGGTGCCGCGTCAGGTGGCTCACGTAGGCCTTGGTCGCGGTGTACACGGCGAAGTAGGGGTACAGGTTCTGGCCGGCGATCGACGAGGTGTTCACCAGGTCGACCGTCGCACCCTCGGCCGCGGCCTGCACCAGCTGCGGCACGAACGCATGGATCACGCGCATCACGCCGGTCACGTTCAGGTCGATCTGCTGCTCCCACTCGCCGAGCTTGCGCTCCTCGATCGCGCCCGGAAGCATCACGCCGGCGTTGTTGAAGACCAGATCCGCCCGCCCGTAGGCCGCTGCCACCTGGGCAGCCGCGGCGTCCACCGAGGCCTGGTCGGTCACGTCGACCGGCACCGCGAGGGCCTCGCCGCCGGCCGCGGTGATCTCGGCCACCAGCGTGTCGAGCGCCTCCTTGCGGCGTGCCAGCACCGCGACCCTGGCGCCGCGCGAGGCCAACAACAGCGCCGAGGCGCGGCCGATGCCGCTGGAGGCGCCGGTGATGACCGCGACACGGCCGGCGAGTTGGGTAGCGAACTGGGAAGAGAGAGAAGTCGAAGAGGTGGCCATGAGTTTCGTCCTTGGGTTCTGCGGCGCGACGGCGACGCTTGGGACGAACTCTAGAAATCCAGGCTCAACCTGGGTAGTCCACAAAATCCGTTACTTTGACAACCCGAAGTTGCCAATCATCGGCGTGCCGCACGAGCCCTTCTGGCCAGCGCACGCAGCTCGGCCGGCGGCACGCAGAACTGCTTGCTGTCGCGCAGCCACGCGGTGCTGAAGTCGATGAAGCGCCGCACGCGCCCCGGCATGTCGGCCCGCTGCGCGTAGTACAGGTAGAGGCCCATGCGCTCGCTGACGTGGTTCGTCAGCACCGGCACCAGCCGGCCGTCGCGCAGCGCAGCCGCGGCATTGATGCTGTCGACCTGGCCGAGGCCGATGCCGGCGAGCACCGCGAGGCAGTCGGCCTCGGGCTCGCTGCTGCACAGCACCACCGGCACGTGCTGGAAGACCGCGCTGCCGTCGACCTCGAACTCCCACGGCATCGGGCGGCCGGTGCCGGGCTGGCGGTACGCGGTGCAGCGGTGCTGCAGCAGGTCTTGCAGACGCTCGGGCGCGGGATGCCGTTCGAAGTAGGCCGGCGACGCGCACGCGATCTGCTGGATCGTGAACAGCCGGCGCGCGATGACCTGCGCTTCGGGCGGGTTGCCGGCGCGAAAGCCGACGTCGATGCGCTCGCCGACCAGGTCGGTGAAGCGGTCCTCCAGCAGCAGGTCGATCTGGATCGCCGGGTGCTCCGCCTGGAACGCCGCGAGCATCGGCACCAGCACCAGGCGCGCGACCGCGCCGGCCGCACTGATGCGCACCAGCCCTTCGTCGCTGCGCACCGCGCTGCGGGCGCGCGTCAGGGCATCGACGAGCCCGTCGAGGTTGGGCCGCGCCGCATGCAGCAGGCGCTCGCCCTCCTCGGTCAGCGAGCTCTTGCGCGTGGTGCGGTGGAACAGCCGCACGCCCAGGTGCTGCT
>NZ_JBFUFP010000684.1:0-2998 GCF_056403375.1 Rhizobacter sp. P2_H2 | reverse complement strand
GGAGATGGTCAAGCACCGAGCGACCTTCGCCGAGGGCGCGGCCGCGAACGGCATCGCCGAGCCGCTCGCGAACGAGATCTTCGACCTGATGGAGAAGTTCGCCGGCTACGGCTTCAACAAGTCGCACGCTGCCGCCTACGCCCTGCTCGCGTACCACACGGCCTGGCTGAAGGTGCACTACCTGGCCGAGTTCACCGCGGCCAACATGAGCGTCGCGCTGGACGACACCGACAAGCTCAAGATCTTCCACGACGACGCGGTGATGCTGGGCATCACCTTCGAGCCGCCGAACATCAACACCGGCACGCACCGCTTCGAGCCGGTCGCCGACAAGGTGGTGCGCTACGGCCTGGGCGCGATCAAGGGCACCGGCCAGAGCGCGATCGAGGCGATCGTGCAGGCGCGCACCGACGGCGGCCCGTTCAAGAGCCTGTTCGACTTCTGCGCGCGGGTCGACCGCAGCCGCATGAACAAGCGAACCGTCGAGGCGCTGATCAAGGCCGGTGCCTTCGACCTGCTGCACCCGGAGCGCTCGCTGCTGGTGGCGAGCATCGGGCTCGCGTTCGAGTACGCCGACACGCAGGCCGCGCACGCCGACCAGGGCGGGCTGTTCGACTTCGGTGACTCCCATGCAGCGTCGACGCAGGAGCCCGAGCTGGTGCAGGTGCCGCCGTGGAGCATCAAGGAGCGGCTCAGCTTCGAGAAGGTCGCGCTCGGCTTCTACCTGTCGGGCCACCTGTTCGACCAGAGCGGCGACGAGGTGCGGCGCTTCGCCAAGCGCAAGATCGCCGACGTGATCGACAGCCGCGAGCCGCAGATGCTGGCCGGCATCGTCGGCGACCTGCGGGTGATCAACGGCCAGCGCGGCCGTGTCGCGATCTTCAAGCTCGACGACAAGAGCGAGGCGATCGAGGCGGTGGCCAACGAGGAGCTGTTGAACGCCAACAAGGACCTGCTGAAGGACGACGAATTGATCATCGTCTCCGGCAAGGTGCAGCCCGACCGCTTCTCCGGCGGCATGCGCCTGAACGTGCAGCAGGTGTGGGATCTCGCGACCGCGCGCTGCCGCTTCGGCAAGTACCTGCGCGTCGAGGTCAACGGCAGCGTGCCGCCGGTGGCCGAGGTGCTGCGCGACTTCCCGAGCCGGCGCGTGCAGACCGACCAGGGCACGACGACGCAGGGCCTGGCAGTGCGGTTGGTGGTGCAGCGCGAAGCGGCCGTCGGTGAACTCGACCTGGGCGAGGAAAGCCGCTTCTTCCCGAGCGATGCGGCGCTGGCGCGCTGGGTCGAGAGCGCGCATGGGCGGGCCGGCATCGTTTACGAGTAGTACTTACCAGTAGTCACGAGTTGGCACATTCCCTGTCGGCACCACACGCTTCAGCAACGTTCTAGGTTCATCATCAGATCTGCGTCAACACGCAGGAGGTCGTTATGAAGCAAGCACTCGCCCTGATCACGCTGGCCGTTGCCAGTGCATCATCCTTTGCCACCGACGTTGGCGTGTCGGTCAGCGTCAGCCAGCCGGGCGTCTACGGCCGCATCGACATCGGCAATGCGCCGCCGCCGGTCGTGATCAACCCGCAGCCGATCATCATCCAGCAGCCGCCGACGGTCGTCGTCGAACGCCGCCCGATCTACCTGCGCGTTCCGCCCGGACACCAGAAGAACTGGAAGCGCTACTGCGGCCAGTACGCGGCCTGCGGGCAGCCGGTGTACTTCGTGCGCGAGGACTGGTACCAGGAGCACTGGCGCCGTGAGCACGAGCATGACCACGACCGCCGCGATGACCACGGCCGGGGCCATGGCCGCGGGCATGACAAGCACGACAAGCAAGACAAGCGCGACAAGCACGACCACTGATCCGGGCTGAACCGGATCGGTCGGCGGGCCCGGGGTGTCTACACTCGGGGCCCATGCCGCCACCACCCACCACGGGCCTGATCCTCACCGGAGGCGGGGCCCGTGCCGCCTACCAGGTCGGCGTCCTGAAGGCCCTCGCGCAGATCCGCCGCGAGGTCTCGCCGGACGACCGCAGCAATCCCTTCCCCGTGATCACCGGCACCTCGGCCGGCGCGATCAATGCCGCCGCGCTGGCCAGCCATTGCGACGACTTCGACGCGGCCGTCGCGGCGCTGTGCGAGGTGTGGGAGAACTTCCGCGCCGAGCAGGTGTACCGCTCCGACTCGATCGGCGTGATCCGCACCGGCGCGCGCTGGCTGACGATGATGTCGATCGGCTGGGTGATCGCCCGCTGGCGCCGCGCGCGCCCGCGCTCGCTGCTCGACAACTCGCCGCTCGATGCGTTGCTGCGGCAGATGGTGTCGGTGGGCCGGCTGCACGAGCTGATGAACGCCGGGCACCTGAAGGCGCTGGCGGTGACCGCGTCGAGCTACAGCTCGGGCACGCACGTGACCTTCTACGATTCGGTGCAGGACATCGTGCCGTGGACGCGTTCGCAACGCGTCGCGGTGCGCGATGCGATCACCGTGCCGCACCTGCTGGCCTCGGCCGCGATCCCGTTCGTGTTCCCTGCCGTGCCCTTGAACTTCGAGGGCATGGTCGAGTATTTCGGCGACGGCTCGATGCGCCAATCGGCGCCGATCTCGCCGGCGGTGCACCTGGGGGCGAGCCGCATCCTGGTGGTCGGTGCCGGCCGCATGCACGAGCCGCCGGGGCGCCGGCAGGTGAACGGCGACTACCCGAACATCGCGCAGATCGCCGGCCATGCGCTGTCGAACATCTTTCTCGATGCGCTGGCGGTGGACGTGGAGCGGCTGCAGCGGGTCAACAACACGCTGTCGCTGCTGCAGCCGGAGGCGCTCGCGCGCACCAGCCTGCGGCCGATCGACGTGCTGGTGATTGCGCCGAGCGAGCGGCTCGACGATCTCGCGGCCAAGCACCTGGCGAGCCTGCCGGCGCCGGTGCGGGCGCTGCTGCGCGGCGTGGGGGTCTCGGGCCGCGGTGCCGATACGCGCGGTGCGGCACTGGCGAGCTACCT
>NZ_JBFUFP010000683.1:0-3001 GCF_056403375.1 Rhizobacter sp. P2_H2 | reverse complement strand
GCGTGTCGGTGTGGATCGTGACCTGGATGTCGTGCCGCTCGGCCACGCCCAGGCAGTTGTCGATCGCTGCCGGCGTGGTCCCCCAGTCCTCGTGCAGCTTCAGGCCGTAGGCGCCTGCCTCGATCTGCTCGTCGAGCGCGCCGGGCAGGCTCGCATTGCCCTTGCCCTGGAAGCCGAGGTTCATCGGGAACGCCTCGGCCGCCTTCAGCATCTGGTGGATGTACCAGGGGCCGGGGGTGCAGGTGGTCGCGAAGGTGCCGGTGGCCGGGCCGGTGCCGCCGCCGAGCATCGTCGTGACGCCGCTCATCAGCGCCTCCTCGATCTGCTGCGGGCAGATGAAGTGGATGTGCGAGTCGATGCCGCCGGCCGTGACGATGCTGCCCTCGCCAGCGATGATCTCGGTGCCGGGGCCGATCACGATGTCGATGCCGGGCTGCACGTCGGGGTTGCCGGCCTTGCCGATGCCGGCGATGCGGCCCGCCTTCAGGCCGATGTCGGCCTTCACGATGCCCCAGTGGTCGATGATCAGCGCATTGGTGATCACCGTGTCGGCCACGTCCTTCGCCAATCGCTGGCCCTGGCCCATGCCGTCGCGGATGGTCTTGCCGCCGCCGAACTTCACCTCTTCGCCGTAGCCGCCGGCCAGCAGCGTGTAGTCCTTCTCGACCTCGACGATGAGGCCGGTGTCGGCCAGGCGCACGCGGTCACCGGCCGTCGGGCCGAACATCTCCGCATAGGCGCGGCGGTTGATGGTGGCCATCAGAGCGCTCCCTGCACTTCGCCGCGGAAGCCGTAGACCTTGCGGTCGCCCGCATAGTCGACCAGCTCGACCGTGCGCTGCTGCCCCGGCTCGAAACGCACCGCGGTGCCCGACGCGATGTTCAGCCGCATGCCGCGCGCGGCCGCGCGGTCGAACTTCAGCGCCGGGTTGGTCTCGGCGAAGTGGTAGTGCGAGCCGACCTGCACCGGCCGGTCGCCGCTGTTCTCGATCACCAGCGTGATCGTGCGGCGGCCGACGTTGATCTCGATGTCGGGGCCGTCGATCAGCAGTTCGCCTGGAATCATCGCCGGCTCCTTCAGTTGACCAGCAGTGCGATGCCGAACAGCGCGACGGCTGCCCCGGCGACGCGCGGCAGCCAGGCGGCGCGCGAGCGCAGCAGCAGCCCGATGCCGATGCCCGCGCCATGCAGCAGCGCGGTTGCAGCCACCATGCCAATCAGCGCGAAGGCCGCGGTCGGCCCGGCCAGCTCGGCGCCGTGCGCCAGGCCGTGGAACAGCGCGAAGCCCGCGGCCATCAGCACACCGGCCGCGGCCGGCAGGCGCGCGTTGGTGGCGAGCAGCAGGCCCAGCACCAGCAGCGACGCGGCGATCATCGGCTCCACCGCCGGCAGCGTGACGCCCGCCAGGCCGAGCAGTGCGCCGACGAGCAGCGTGCCGGCGAAGGCCRGCGGCGCGATCCACGCGCGGCGCGCCGTCATCGCGCTCCAGACGCCTAGCGCGACCATCGCGGCCAGGTGGTCGAGCCCGGTGAACGGGTGCGCGAAGCCGGCGGCGAGTGCGCCGGCCGCGTCGTGAGCCTCGTGGTGGAGGCCGGCATCGCTGCCGGTGTGGGCCATCGCCAGGGCCGGCAGCGCCAGCAGCAGGCCGGCAGTGCAAGCAGCAAGCCGGCGGGAACGCATCGTCTCAGTCATGGGGATCTCGTTCATGCAATGGGTTGGTGCACGGTCACCAACTTGGTGCCGTCCGGGAAGGTCGCCTCGACCTGGATCTCGGGGATCAGCTCGGCCACGCCCTCCATCACGTCGGCGCGGGTCAGCACCGTCTTGCCCTCGCTCATCAGCGCCGCGACCGTCTTGCCGTCGCGCGCGCCCTCCATGATGGCCGCGCTGATCAGCGCGACCGCCTCGGGGTAGTTGAGCTTCAGCCCGCGCGCCTTGCGGCGCTCGGCCAGCAGCGAGGCCGTGAAGATCAGCAGCTTGTCTTTCTCACGCGGCGTCAGTTCCATGGTGGTGCGGGAAGCAGAAGATGTGCCACATCTTAGGGCGCCTGGTCACCGCAATGGCACGGGGCTTGCGCTCCACCCCGCATGAAGCCTGCCAACCCCCTCGACGGCGCCGTGCCGGTCGGCCCTGCCATCGTGCCGGCCGAGCGACCTGTCGAAGGGCAGGGTGATGAGCGGGCGGTGCAGCGCGTCGTGAAGGTCCGGCGCGACTACAACAGCTGGGTCGCGCGCGAGACGATGGAGGACTACGCGCTGCGCTTCACGCCGCACAGCTTTCGCAAGTGGTCCGAGCTGCGCGTGGCCAACACCGCGTTCGGCGCGGCCTCGTTCCTGGTGCTCGAGGCGGTGGGTGCGACGCTGCTGGTGCAGTACGGCTTCCTGAACGCGTTCTGGGCGATCCTCGCGACCGGGCTGATCATCTTCCTGGCCGGCCTGCCGATCAGCATCTACGCAGCGCGGCACGGGCTCGACATGGACCTGCTGACGCGCGGCGCCGGCTTCGGCTACATCGGCTCCACCATCACCTCGCTGATCTACGCGAGCTTCACGTTCATCTTCTTCGCGCTCGAGGCGGCCATCATGGCCTACGCGCTCGAGCTCGCGTTCGACGTGCCACCCGCCTGGGGCTACCTGATCTGTGCGCTGGTGGTGATCCCGCTGGTCACGCACGGCGTCACCGCGATCAGCCGGCTGCAGGTGTGGACGCAGCCGCTGTGGCTGGTGCTGCTGGTCGTGCCCTATGTCTACGTGCTGCGCCAGAACCCCGGCGTGCTCGACGGCCTGGTGCACTACGCCGGCGCCGAGGGCCGCGGCGCGGAGTTCAACCTGGGCCTGTTCGGCGCCGCGATGACGGTGGGCATCGCGCTGATCACGCAGATGGGCGAGCAGGTCGACTACCTGCGCTTCATGCCCGAGCGCACTGCGGCCAACCGCAAACGCTGGTGGCTGGGCGTGCTGATCGGCGGGCCCGGCTGGGTGGTGCCGGGCGTGCTCAAGATG
>NZ_JBFUFP010000682.1:0-3003 GCF_056403375.1 Rhizobacter sp. P2_H2 | reverse complement strand
CGCCGAGCGGCGGCGGGCCGCTGACCGCGGCGATGCGCACGCTGCAGATCCTCGGCGGGCGCAAGGACAAGATCCGCCCCGGCGACGTGCTGGGCGCGTTGACCGGCGAGGCCGGCTTCACCGCGGCGCAGGTCGGCAAGATCCAGGTCGGCGAGTTCTCGACCTACGTGGCCGTCGATCGCGCGATCGCGAAGCAGGCGCTGCAGCGGCTGAACAGCGGCAAGCTGAAGGGCCGCAAGGTGAAGGTGAGGTTCCTGGACGAGGCATCGGCCGAATGAGCGGCGGTGAAGCCGGCAGCGCCGCGCCCTTCGAAGCCGTCGTCGAGCCAGGCGGTTTCCGCTTCGCGGCGCCTGCGAAGCAAGGCTTGGTGAAGTCGGCGCAGCTCGCCGGGCTGCGGCTGCCGAGCTCGTGCCGCAACGGCACCTGCCGTGCCTGCATCTGCAAGCTCGTCAGCGGCCGCATCGAGTACCCGATCGAGTGGCCGGGCCTGAGCGCCGAGGAGAAGGCCGAAGGATTCATCCTGCCGTGCGTGGCCCAGCCGCGCAGCGATCTCGTGATCGATGCGCCCGCCGCGCGGCCGCTGACGTCATGAGCGCCCGCCCCCATCCGCCGCGCACGATGCAACTGGTCGCGCTGTTCGAGGCGATCAAGGGCCTGGCCGTGCTGGCCGGCGGCTTCGGGCTGCTGTCGCTGCTGCACCGCGACGTGCGGCACCTGGCCGAGGCGCTGGTCGCCGGGTTGCACCTCGACCCGGACCGGCACTTCCCGCACATCTTCCTGGAAGCCAGTTCGCAACTCACCGATGCACGGCTGTGGCTGCTGGCCGGCCTGGCGGCGCTGTACGCGAGCGTACGGCTGGCCGAAGCGTATGGCCTGTGGCGCGGCTACCGCTGGGGTGCCTGGCTGGGCGCCGCGGGTGGTGCGATCTACGTGCCGGTGGAGCTCTACGAGTTGCTGCAGCATGTGAGCGCGCTGCGCGTCGCGACGCTGCTGCTGAATGTTGCGGTCGTGGTCTACCTGCTGTGGATGCTGGAGCGGCAACGGCGCGCGGAAACGGTCATCAACGTCGGATAGCGGCGCTGCGGCCCCCAAGCCGAACAGACAGATACCCGCCCTTTACCTCGCAGCAACGCGGGCGCGTCAACATCGAGGCGACGGCACCCGTTGTCATGGCAAGGCCGCTGTACGGCCTGCAGGAGACCCCCGATGAAACGCTTTCTGAACCGCCGCATGTTGGGCCTGGTCGGCATCGTTGCCGTGACGCAATTGCTGAGCGCCTGCATCGTCGTGCCACCCCGTGGCTACCGCCAGCGCACCGTGATCGTCGAACCGGCGCCGTACTACGGCCCGGGCCCCGGCCGCGACTGGCGTGACCACGACCGGCGCGACTGGGACGGCCACCGCTGATTCGGGGCTGATATCGTGGCCGCTCCCTGTTCTCACGGAGTCGGCCCATGTTTCTCTCGCGTTCCGTTCCGCGCGCGCTCTGCGCCGCACTGGCTTTCATCGCGACGCCGTGGGCCGGGGCCGCGCCACCGACCGTCGCCGAGGTGATCGAACGCTCGGCCGCCAGCGACTGGCGCCCGCTGGCGCCGGCCGACACCGTCGTGATGGAGCTCGCCGATCCGCGCAGCGGGCCGATCGTCATCGAACTCGCCCCGCGCTTCGCGCCGCGGCACGTCGAGAACATCCGCACGCTGGCCCACGAGGGCTTCTTCGACGGCCTCGCGGTCGTGCGCGTGCAGGACAACTACGTCGCGCAATGGGGCGACCCGGATGCCGAATCGGCCGACAAGGCCCGGCCGCTGGGCAGCGCGCATCGCAAGCTGCCGGCCGAGTTCTCGGTGCCGCTGAAGGGCCTGCCGCTCACCCGGCTTCCCGACCTCGACGGCTGGGCCCCGGTGACCGGCTTCGTCGACGGCATGCCGGTGGCGGCCGATCCGCGCAGCGGCCGGGCCTGGCTGACGCACTGCTACGGCATGGTCGGCGCGGGCCGCGACATGGCGGTCGACAGCAGCAACGGCAGCGAGCTGTACGCGGTGATCGGCCAGGCGCYGCGCGGGCTGGACCTCAACATCACGCTGGTCGGGCGGGTGCTGCAGGGGATCCAGGAACTGGCCTCGCTGCGGCGCGGCACCGCGGAGATGGGCTTCTACGCGCAGCCCGACCAGCGTGGCGGCATCCGCCGCGTGCGGCTGCTGGCCGACATGCCCGATGCCGAACGGCCGGCGCTCGAGGTGATGCGCACCGGCACCGCGACCTGGCGTGCCCTGCTCGAGGCCCGGCGCGTGCGGCGCGAGGAGTGGTTCGTGCACAGCCCGCGGCACATCAATGTCTGCAATGCGACAGTGCCGGTGCGGGTGAAGAAAACTTCTGGGTAGTCGGGCCGCGCAATGGGGTAGGCCATGAACCCGATGGAACTGTTTGTCCTGCGGCGTGACACAGGCTGCAATTCATCATCGGGCGAGAAATGTCATGCTCCTCTTCAGGAAGATCCGGGAGTTCGTGTCTCCCACAACGCAAAGAAACGCACAGCCAGAGCGTGAGACAAGAACATCGTTGAAGTTCCAACGAAGCCGTTCGACTGAGCATCTGGAAGCACTTCTGCCTGAATCGACGCAACCCGGGAAAGCCGCGAGACGGTGGTCGCTACCGATCCTGAAGCCTCGAGAAACAGCCACCGAGAAGGAAATACGCCGCACTCGCAAGAACATGCAATCTGTCGCTGCGACCCTCAATGTGTTTTCCCCCGACCAGCGGCCCTTGATGTTGGATCTGGCCGGTCAACTGGCCAAATACAAGGACATGGTCCCGACCACGTCGGTGGTCATCTCTGATGATGAGCAAAGTTTCTGCGCCATCCGATTCGAACTGCAGGCGCACRGCGGCGGCAACATCGTGGTCGTGGAACAGACCGTACGGCATCGCGACATGATCGACATCAGGCGGGAGCCTGCTCTCACCTTTTCACCACAGCAGCTCAAACAAGGCAAAGCTCAGTTG
>NZ_JBFUFP010000681.1:0-3003 GCF_056403375.1 Rhizobacter sp. P2_H2 | reverse complement strand
CTTGTATTCGAAGACCAGGTCGAGCTGGCGCTGCACGTCGGTGAGCACGCGCTGGACGATGACGTCTTCGCTGAGCGGGGCCGCGGCAGCAGCAGCGCGAGGCGCCGGCGGTGGCGGCAGCGGCGGCAGTTGTGGTGTCAGTGCAGCCGGCGCCGTGGCCGCGAACGCCGGTGGCGCGGGCTGCGCGATCGGCGCAACAGGCGCGCGCGGCGGCGGTGCTTCGACCACCTCGGCCACCGGCGGTGGCGCACTGCGGGCACTCGGCACGACCTCGGTCAACACCGGAAGCCGATGCGGCGGCTGTTGGCGCGGCGTCGTGCTCACCCGCCCTCCTGCGCGACGTCGTGCCGCACGATCGGGTAACCCCGGTCGGTGTAGTGCTTCCAGCGCGCCCGGCCCGACGGGCGGTCATCGCCGTCGCGCGAGACCAGCTCGATCACGCGCTCGAAGCTCTCGAAGCCGTCGGCAGGCGCTTCGCCCAGGTTCAGCAGCACCTCGTGGTGCGGCGCATCGGCCACCTGCTCGACCAGCCACACCGGCGTGTGCGCAAGCCGCGGCGCGATCGCCTGGCCAGCGCGTGCATGCACATGGGGCACGAAATCGGTGGGTTCGAACACCCACAGCTGCTTGTCGAGGCGCCCGAGCACCGGCGCGGGGCCTGCGACCACCACGCGTGCACCGCGGCGAGTCGCCTTGCGCAGCAACCTGCACGCATACGACAGCCTGTCGGGCACGTTGAAGTGGAAGCTGACCTCGGTCATGTGAGCCCCCCAGTCGCTTCGCTCCTGCCCCCGAGGGGCGCCTCCCCTCGGCCCGGCAAAGCCGGATCCTGGGGAGTGGCTTGATGGAGCGGCGTGGCGCGGGCCCGTGACATCACTTTGCCTGGGAGAGCACGAACTGGGTCAGCAGCGGCACCGGCCGGCCGGTCGCGCCCTTGGCCGCACCGGACTTCCAGGCCGTGCCCGCGATGTCCAGGTGCGCCCAGCGGTACTTGGCCGTGAAGCGGCGCAGGAACATCGCCGCGGTGATCGCACCGCCGGCACGCGGGCCGACGTTGCCCATGTCGGCGAAGTTGCTCTTCAGCGCCTCGTCGTATTCCTCGTCCAGCGGCATGCGCCAGGCCGGGTCGAGCGCGCTCTGGCCGGCGGCCAGCAGCTCGGCGGCCAGCGCGTCGTCGGCGGTGAACAGGCCCGAGTTGTGGTGGCCCAGCGCGATCACGCAGGCGCCGGTCAGCGTCGCGATGTCGACCACCACCGCCGGCTTGAAGCGCTCGGCGTAGGTCAGCGCATCGCACAGGATCAGCCGGCCTTCGGCATCGGTGTTCAGGATCTCGATCGTCTGGCCCGACATGCTGGTGACGACGTCGCCCGGCTTCACCGCGCGGCCGCTGGGCATGTTCTCGCAGGCCGGGATGATGCCGATCAGGTTCAGCTTCGGCTTCAGTTCGGCCACCGCGCGCAGCGTGCCGAGCACGCTCGCGGCGCCGCCCATGTCGAACTTCATCTCGTCCATCTCGGCGGCCGGCTTGATCGAGATGCCGCCGGTGTCGAAGGTGATGCCCTTGCCGACCAGCACGATCGGCGCCTGCGTCTTCGCGGCACCCTCGTAGCGGGCGACGATGAAGCGCAGCGGCTCGTCGGAACCCTGCGCGACCGCGAGGAACGAGCCCATGCCGAGCTTCTCGACCGCCTTGCGGTCCAGCACCTCGACCTTCAGGCCGTGGTCCTTCGCGAGCTTCTTCGCCTGCTCGGCGAGGAAGGTCGGCGTGCAGTGGTTGCCCGGCCGGTTGGCGCATTCGCGTGCCAGCTCGACGCCGGCACCGATCGCCTCGCCGACCGCCAGGCCCGACTGCACCGCCTTGGCCTGCGCCTTGTCGCACACCAGCGTCAGCTTGGCGATGGCCGAGGCGGCCGGCGCGCTGGGCTTGGTGTGGCGGTAGACGTAGGTGGCGTCGCCGGCCGCGGCGACCAGCGCCTGCGCATGTGCCGCGCCCAGCTCGCCGGTGGAGGCCAGCGCGACGGCCACGTGCTTCGCGCCGCCGCCCTTCAGCTGGGCCAGGCCGTTGGCGACCGCTGTCTTGAAAGCCTTCGCGGTGCCCGAGGCGGCCGCGGCGACCACCACGCGCGGCGCCTTCACGCCGGCCACGCGGTGCAGGTACAGCGCCCGCCCGGCCTTCAGCGCGAAGTCGCCCTGGGCAATCGCCTCGTTGATGGGGGCCGCGAGCTTCGCGTCGAGCACCGCATCGACGGTGTTGCCGCCGGCGGATGCATCGACCACCACGAGCAAGGCGTCGGCCTGCAGGGTTGCCAGGGCGCCGGAAGAAGAAACCTGATGTCTGAAGTCCATAATGCGAGCCAGTCCAGAATCCAACGATGTTATTCGATTCCTCCCTGCGGCGAGACCTCGCCCGCACATTCGGCGCCACGCTGGTGGTGATCCTCACCATCGTGCTGACGATGATGCTGATCCGCACGCTGGGCCAGGCGGCGCTGGGGCGCATCGCCCCGCAGGACGTGGTGCTGCTGCTGGGCTACGTGGCGCTCGCCCAGCTGCCGACGATGCTCAGCCTGTCGCTGTTCATCGCCACCGTCTCCACGCTGACCCGCATGTACCGCGACAGCGAGATGTCGATCTGGTTCGCCAGCGGCGTCGGGCTGTCGCGCTTCGTGCGGCCGGTGCTGCGCGTGAGCTGGCCGGTGCTGCTGGTGGTGGCGCTGCTGGCGCTGTTCGTGTGGCCGTGGATGAACGCTCGCAGCGCCGAGTTGCGCGAGCGCTTCGAGCGCCGCTCCGACCTGTCGCGCGTCGCGCCCGGGCAGTTCCAGTCCTCGCGCGACGGCCGCCGCACCTTCTTCATCGAGCGCGACAGCGAAGACGGCCGCACCGGCCGCAACGTCTTCATCCTGACCGCGCAGGCCGACAAGGAATCGGTGACCTCGGCGCGCAGCGGCCACATCGAGAACACCGACGACGACCGCTACCTGGTGCTCGACAGCGGCCAGCAGA
>NZ_JBFUFP010000680.1:0-3004 GCF_056403375.1 Rhizobacter sp. P2_H2 | reverse complement strand
GAATTCCTCGGAGAACTTTTGATCGCATATGGAATTGCAAACAAGCGTGGCGGCTGTGCGCATAGGGATTTCACCCCCTAAAAGATAACCAAAGAAGGTTCTGCAGAATTCCTCACTCTGAGTTGCAAGAGCCAATGACAATGAGGAAATTTCATTTTCGCCGATTGGACAGAAGCAGGCAATTCTTTCTTCAGGAGTCATCGAATCAAAGCGCTCGAAAAAGGACTCGAGTGACTCTTGGACACAATTGGCACATGCAATGCGAAAAATGTCTCGGACTTCGAGGGGATGCAGCAGATGCAGAACTCCCAGTGTTGATGAAAGTAATTCGAGACAGAATTTTCCCGTCAGGGTTAGGGCGTCATCCGCTGATGACACGCCCACCACTTTCCGTGTGTTGATGTTATTAACTGATGATGAACTGAGAACACCCAGTCCTTCCAGCCATTGATCAAGCGAAATGGCATCGCGCCAGACCCGACTGGGAATGAAATTCAGACTCGGCGTCGGATGAATGTCGGCCATTCGACGAATCTGCTTTTTCGCATGACCTATAAATGCCTTCTTCAGGCTGAGCGGCCACTCGCTACAGGAGTTTTTTGTGAGCTCCGAAAGATAGTACTGAATCCGCAGGCTTGATGCATTTCGGAAACCTCGACTCCTGAGGTGATTATTGATGGACTTTCCACTCCTTGGCTCGCAGACTGATTGTCGTTTCCGGAAGGTCTGCAGATCCTCGTCGAGCATGCCATTCCGCGTTTTGTATCGATGAACAACAGGCCTGTTTGGATTGCCTTTCTGATGTTTGCGAACAAATCTACTTATTTGCGCATGACGAAGCAATTCATCCGGCAGTTTGATTTCATATATCTTGCTGTCGATGGCATTCCCATCGGAGTTATTAAAAAGCTTCTTCTTGGCGCGGGACAGGATATATTCATTTGAGAGGCGGAAGTTTCCATCCCCATCCCTTTCTGTCATTGCGCAGCCAAGATCCAGGGAGTAAAAACGACACCCTGATGGAGAAGCTTGACTGTCGTCGGCCACATAATAAATGGATCGATTCGGAGCGGTAAGGGAGTGAAGTTCCGCGTGCTTATACTCATTCCCAAGAGAGTTGAATAATATTATTCCCTCTTGATTCTCATGTCGCATGTAAATCAATGCTTCCGTGTGAAACGTTTCCTCGCCACGAAGAAGTGCGATTCGGCATTCCAGCTCATTTCTATCGTCAAGTTTTGCTACACTGGAAATATCATCCCTCAGATCATCTATGTCCAATTTCTCCTTGCTTCGGATTTTGTTGATTTTTATGACGTTGGCATTTTTCTTGAGTGAATAGTAGTTCATGATTTCTGCACGCGACTCTTCATCGAATTTTATGTTGTAGACGGCCTCCCCGACATTTGTTCCCTCTTGCACAAATAATATTCCTCCGTTTTTGAGCGAACGACTTTCCCCATAGGCGACGATCTTGTTTTTTAATTCCAGACTGGAAACCCAATTTCGCACCGCTGGAAGCCACTCCGGGTAAATTTTCAATCCACTCGTTGGCCATTGAATTGTCATCTCGTCCGATTGCCCTGATTGCCTGTTCGACAAATGACCCATGATTTCCCGCATCAGAAACTCAGGAACTGCATGAACCGATTGCTCGCTGCAGCCGGAAATGTCCAGACATGGAAACCCGCCCGAATCAAGTAGAGACAGAAGCGCATGAGTTATTCCCAAAGCATCATCGCATCCGCTCATCTGCTCGCATATCAGGGTCTTCAATTCTTGTTTGCTCGGAGCACATTTCGTAGTTTGCGACGACGCGTTGCTCAGCGGTGCTGCCGATCTGGGCGAGCTCGGATTCGGGAATTTGAACTGCAAGGTGTACTCCTAAAAACGATCGAAAAACTCTGTTGAAGGCAATGTGCATCCTGAGTAACACAACATGTGCGTTGGTTGCATGGAATGAACGTGATGCAGCGCCCGTAGACATACATGCACGTCGAAACAGGCCGCGGTCTTCAGTCCGAAGCGCAACCTTGCACCCCCGGCGAGTTCATGCCCTGCCCTGCAAACGCATCAACCTATCGGCCGTGCCGGTGAGGCGGTGCACAACCCGATCGTCTGGCACGACCAGCGCACGCCATGATCTGCACGCCCGGGTTGTCGGCGTCCACGCCGTGGTAGCCCAGGTCGACGATGACCTGCTTCGGACAGCGCCCAATGTCCTGCAGCAGCGTCGTGGTCTGCTCCAGTTGCTCGCACAGCACATGGCCGTCGTTCGGGTTGCCGGGGAAGCTTCGCGCGCCCGCCATCAGCCCCTGCTTGTGCGTGACGGCGGGGCTGACCTTGACGCTGAACTCGCAGGGCTTGCGCGCCTTGCCCTTCGAGAGGCATTCGACCGCGGGCGCGTGCAGCGCGTAGAGCTCGTGCTTGTCGTTGCGCCTTTGCGTGTGCACGCGCCCCGGCGCGTTCGAGCCACAGCATCAGCGCGCTGATCGACTTGGCCGACACGTCGGCAGCTTCGATGCGATCCCACGGCAGTCGCGCCGCGAGTTGGACCAGCGGGTGCCGCGCATCGATCATGCCGTCGAGCCGGGCGCGGGAGAAATCGGGCCAGACGGCTGCTCGACGGCCGAAGTCCGTCGCTACTCGGTACTTGCTAGAACCCGAACGGCCAACTGAGCTTCACGAAGCTCTCGACCGTGCGATCGTCGCTGCGGCCGGTGCCGTCGTTGGCATGCCCCCGATCGGCGCTGATGCCGACGCTCGCATCCAGCTTGCGCCACGGCCGCGTCGCGAGCACCAGCGACAGCACCGAACGCCGGCTGTCGGAGGCGCTGCCGCCCGGCGACTCGCCGCGCTCGGTGCGCAGCCGCTGCACGATCAGCCGCAGCCAGCTGGTCGCCGACAGGCTGTGGCCCAGCACCAGCTGCTGCGTCGTGTCGGTCAGCAACCGGCCGCCGCCGTTGCAGTCGCTGCAGTCGATCTGCTCGCGGTTGTAGTGCAG
>NZ_JBFUFP010000679.1:0-3009 GCF_056403375.1 Rhizobacter sp. P2_H2 | reverse complement strand
CCATGCTGCCGGGCAGCGTGCTGGCAGCGAAGTCGCCCGCATCGCCATCGACCGTGAGCTGCCCGCCCGCCATCTCGCAGGCCGCCAGCAGGCCGACCGTGCCGTGCACCTGCAGCTCGCCGCCGGTCATGCAGCCGCCGGCGTAGTGGCCGGCCGGGCCGTGCAYGGTCAGGCGGCCGCCCGCCATCTGCCAGCCGACGCGGTCGAAGCGCGACAGGTCGCCGTCGAACACCAGCGCGTCGTCGCCGTCGGCCTGGATGGTGAAGAACTCGCCCAGCGGCACCCGCGAGGCCCCATGCCCCACGGCAACCTGCCCGACCTGCGCCGCCGACAGGCCGCCCAAGGTGGCCGGCAGCACGCCGCGCAGGTCCACGCGCAGCGCAGGCGCGTGCCGCAGCGTCAGGCGCCAGCCGCTCATGTGGTGGCCTGCGCAGCGAGCAGCTTGCGCAGGTGGAAGTGGAAGGGCCCGAGCTTGCCGCCGTAGTTGCCGGCCGAGATGCGCAGCAGGCCGCCGGCCGCACCGAGCGCGATGCCGGCCTGCATGCCGGCGCGCATCGCCGCACCGACATCGGCCTCGGTCAGGCCGTCGATCACGATCTCCATCACGCAGCGCGTCTGCGGCGTGATCTCGCTCCTGGCCGCGAGGCCCGCCAGGCCGGGGCAGAACGCATCGTTGGTCGACGCACTCAGCGTGGCGTACTTGCTGCCGACCTTCGAGCCCGAGCGCACCACGCCGCCCGGGAACGGCATGATCACGTTGGGCAGCGCCTGCATCGCGGCCACCGCCGCCTCGGCCACCGCGAGCGCGGCATCGGTGTCGCGGCACATCAGCAGCAGGTTGCCGCCGCCCACGCACTTGACGACGGCCGTCGTCTCCTGCGCGACGAACTCGCCGTCCATCACCGGCACGCGCCAGTAGCGCACGCCGTTGATCACCTTCGAGATCTGCCAGCCGTCGCCGAAGAAGCGCAGGTTCTTGCCGAGCGGAATGGCTTCGCCTTCGGCGATGCCGGCGAACACCGCGGTGGTCGGGCAGGTCAGCACGCATTGCCCGACACGCCGCTCCACCTGCTTCGCGAGCTCCTTGCCCGACATCGAGAAGATCAGCACGCTGACGCCGGGCCGTCCGTCCGGCGTGTCGGCGGGGTCGAGTTCGCGCTCGATGCCGGCCTCGCAACCGCAGGCGATCACCGAGGTCGCGAAGCCGGTGGCCGACACCGCGGCGTGGCGCGCCCAGGTGGGGTTGTGCGCGGTGATCACGAGGCGCGTGGCCTTCATCGGGAAGGCCTCGGCGAAGCTGTCGTCGATCAGGACGCCGTTCTCGATCATGCTGAATGCTCGAAGCAGGCTGTCGGCAGCAGGCGCCCGCCGTTGCAGCAGGTGCACAGCTCGTCATGGTCGATGGCCACGGCATCGAAGTTCACCGAGCCGCGCGCCGCCAGGTGCTTGCGCAGGTAGCCCTCGATGCCGCGGTCGTACTCGGGCTCGACGAAGTGCGTTCCTCCCGTCGGCACCGCGGTGATGCGGCCGGCGCGGGCCACCAGCGTGCCGTCCTTGTAGACCCGCTCGGGCGTGCTGAACATCGCCTCGCGGTCGGCGTTCTCGCGGTAGACCGCGATGTCGGCCGCGGCGCCCACGCCGAGGTGGCCGCGGTCCTGCAGGCCGAGCAGCTTCGCCGGCCCGGCGCGCGTCATGATCGCGACCTCGTGCAGGCTCAGCTCGCGCGTGATCGAGCCGAGCGCGCTGTGCGCCGCCACGTCGGGATGCAGCTTCGCCAGCTGCTCGTCGCGAAAGCCCTTGTCCATCAGCAGCCGGATCAGGTGCGGGTAGCTGGTGAACGGCCCGCCGTTCGGGTGGTCGGTGGTCAGCGCGACGCGCCACGGGTCGTTCACGAGCAGGAAGATCTCCAGCCCGATCGCCCATTGCAGCGCATTCACATAGCTCTGCTCGCGGTAGCGGAACGGCACCACGCYGCAGCCGGCGTCGCATTCGATGTCGGCGCCGATCCACTTGCGCGGGCTGGCGAGCCCCGACTGCGCATGCTGGCGCATCGTGTCGCCCGACGCGGTGACGGTCTGGCCGAACATGATCTGGCCGACGTCGATGCTGACGTTCGGGTTCGCGTTCACCGCCTCGGCCAGCTGCGCTGCGGCCGACGAGAACTTCTTCGCTCCCTCGGTGCCGTAGGCATGGAACTGCACGTGCGTCAGGTGCGCCGGCAGGCCCTCGAGCGCGGCGATGGTGTCCAGCGTCGACTGGATGTTGCCGGCCACGCCGAGGTTGCTGCCGTGGATGTGCAGCGGGTGCGGCACGCCCAGCTCGCGCAGCGCGCGCGCCAGCGTGTGCACCACCTGGCGCGGCGTGACCTGCCAGTGCACATGGTGCTCGTCGACATCGAGCTTGCGCTGGTTGAACTTGAAGGCCGAGATGCCGGCCGGGTTGACCACCTTCACGCCCATCGCCTTGGTGGCATGGATGGTCCATGCCATGTAGTCGCGGATGCGCTCGAAGTCCTGCTGCTCGGCCAGCATCTGCAGGAACAGCTCGTCGTTGCCGAGCATCACGTAGGCGCCGTGGTCGAGGATGGGGGTGTCGCCCATCTCCATGTGCGTGTGGCGTGCGTTCGACGGCATCATCGCCGGCTCGAAGGCCGCCGTGTAACCCATCTCGACGTAGCGGTAGCCGGTGGCCAGCGTGCCCGGCGTGCAGCCGCCGCACGAGGCCAGTTCCAGCGGGTTGGTCGAGCGTGCGAACGGGTCGGCGCCGTGGCGCTGCAGCTCGGGCAGCAGCAGGCGCGACAGGTTGACCTTGCCGCCGCCGATGTGCGTGTGCATGTCGATGCCGCCGGCCATCACGACGCAGCCGCTCGCGTCGACCTCGTCGTCGACGGCCTCGCGCGGCGCGAGCGCGACGATGCGGCCGTCGCGCACGCCGAGGTCACGCACCTGGGGCCGGCCGTCGTTCGCCGGGTCGATGACCAAGCCGCCGCGCAGGCGCACGCTGCTCATG
>NZ_JBFUFP010000678.1:0-3013 GCF_056403375.1 Rhizobacter sp. P2_H2 | reverse complement strand
GGTCGAACGGCGTGCCGTGCTGCGTGCAGTGCGTCACGACCAGCACCGGCTGCGGCGCCGCGACCACGCGGATCAGCGAGCCGTCTTCGGCCACCAGCACGTCGCCGCCGCGCACCGCGGTGCCGCGCGGCAGGAACACGCCGAGCGTGCGGCCCTGCGAATCGGTGGCGTCGAAGCGGCTCTTCTGTCGCACGTCCCAGTCGAGCTCGACGGACGCGCCGCGTTTGACGAGGGCAGGGGCCAGTCCATGGCCCTGCGCAAGGAGTTTGTTCACGGTCAGCATGGTGTGAGTGTGGCAGTAAACCCTAGGGGATTTCCGTTCAGGACCGGAGACGGAAGGCCGATATTCCCCTGGATTAGAACAAGGATCGGACCATGAAACTGCTCCAGGATGTGCGCATCGGCGTGCGTCTCGCCCTCGGTTTCGCGAGCGTGCTTCTGCTCTCCTGCGCCACGATCGGCCAGAGCTTCTTCGAGATGTCGCAGCTGCAGGGCCGCTTCGACGACCTGGCGGGCATGACGATGCCGGCGATGAACGGCGTGTCCGAACTGGGCACGGCGGCGCGCGGCATGCGCGGCGCGCAGGAGCTGCTGGCCACGCGCTGGAGCGAGGCCGAGCGGGCGACGCAGGCCGATGCCTTCAAGAAGCACCATGCGCGCTTCGTCGAGCAGATCACGCTGCTGCGCAGCCTGCCGCGGGCCGATGCGATCGAGCCGCAGCTCGCGCCGGTGGACGGCGCGCTGAAATCCTACGAGGCGAGTTCGGCCGAGATCGAACGGCTTCTGGCCAGCACCGACGATGCCGAGCGGTTCCAGAAGGTCAAGAAGCTGCTCGAAGGCGAGACGCTCGCCAACTTCACGACGCTGAGCAAGGCGGCCGCCGAGCTCACCAAGGTGATCCGCGACGATGCCGATGCGCGCATCGTGGCGGCGAGCGCCGGCAACCAGCGTTCGCGCACCGCGATGGCCGCCGGCGGCGCGATCGCGCTGGCACTCGGCAGCCTGCTGGCCTGGGGCCTGACGACCAGCGTCGTGCGCCCGATGCGCAGCGGCATGGCGGCCTTGCAGCGCATCGCCGGCGGCGACCTGTCGGGCCGCATCGACAGCGAGCGCAAGGACGAGATGGGCCAGCTGATGGCGGCACTCGCGCAGATGCAGGACAACCTGCGCACCGCCGTCGGCGACATCCGCAATTCGAGCGACTCGGTCTACAGCGCCGCGTCGGAGATCGCGCAGGGCAACCTGTCGCTGTCGGACCGCACCGAGCGGCAGGCGGCCAGCCTGGAGGAGACGGCCTCGTCGATGGAGACGATGTCGGCCACCGTGAAGGACAGCGCCGGCACCGTGAACCGCGTCGAGGAGATCTCGCGCAGCGCCCGCCAGGCGGCCGGCCGCGGCCAGGACGTGGTGGGCGACGTGGTCAAGACGATGCAGGAGATCCAGCAGTCGAGCGACCGCATCGCGTCGATCATCTCGGTGATCGACGGCATCGCGTTCCAGACCAACATCCTGGCGCTGAACGCCGCGGTGGAAGCGGCGCGCGCCGGCGAGCAGGGCCGCGGCTTCGCGGTGGTGGCCGGCGAAGTGCGCAGCCTCGCGCAACGCAGCGCCGGCGCGGCACGCGAGATCAAGCAGCTGATCACCGACAGCGCCGAGAAGGTCGGCAGTGGCTCGCGCCACGTGGCCGATGCCGGCCGCGTGATGCAGGACATCCACCAGCAGGTGTCGAGCGTCAACGACCTGGTCGGCGAGATCCGCCGCTCGGCTGCGCAACAGCACAGCGGCATCGAGCAGGTGACGCAGGCGGTGTCGCTGCTCGACCACTCGACGCAGGAGAACGCGGCACTGGTGGAAGAGGCCTCGGCGTCGGCCGAGAGCCTGAAGCTGCAGGCGCAGAAGCTCCTCGAGTCGGTGGCGGCCTTCAAGACCGACGCCGATGCGTCTGCGCTCTCATCGGTAAAACCCGCGGTTCACGGCCATCCGGCAGCATTCGGCGTCGGACTTGTATCCGCTTGAAACGGCGCTCTCAGACTCTGCGAATAGCTCGCATCGGCAAGACGTGAGCTGATGTAACGAAGAGCAAGAAGTTTGCAGGCACTTCGTTTGGAACCGATTCCAAGCGGTCGGGAACAGCCGATGAACGGTTGTTGTCCGACATCTCCTGCCGAATTACAACGGCGCCCTCTGTCGTACGACAGCAAGTCCTGGTAATCATTTGCGTGAGAGTGTGCGCTCTCTTTCGAGCGATCGTGTCAATTCGCACGAACGTGCTTTGACAGCTATCCGACGGCTCCCTCGGCTTACAGGCTTTCTTCGCGGAGCGTGCAGCATCCGGGCCTTGTTTCTGCCACGTCTTGGAGGGGAAGCCTATGAAACACCATGTGCTGCGCAGCTTGCGCAACGGTTCGATGCTGGGGCTGCATTGCGCCCTGGCGATCCTGCTGGTCGGGTGCGGTTCCGGCGACGGAGGAAGCTCCTCTGCCGCCGACAGCAACAACGCCAGTTCGAGCGATGCCGGCGGCGACCGGTCGCGTCCGATGGCGGTCGGTGACCCGATCGGCATCGCGCTGACGCCCGTCGCGGCCACGGCCAGCGCCTCCGAGCGCGGCGACCTGTCGGCTGCGGCCGCGATCGACCACGACGACAACACCCGCTGGAGCAGCGGCTTCACGGACGACCAGAACCTGACGCTGGACTTCGGCCAGTCGGTCAGCATCTCCCGCGTGCGCATCAACTGGGAACGCGCTCACGCCGCCAGGTACCTGCTGCAGGTCTCGAGCGACAAGTCGAACTGGGTCACGATCAAGACCGTCGACAACAGCCAGGGCGGCATCGAAGACTGGACCGGCCTGAGCGGCCAGGGCCGCTACCTGCGCGTGCAGGGCGTCACCCGTTCGAGCCAATACGGCTATTCGATCTTCGAGATCCAGGCCTACACCGGCACGACCTCGGCGCCGGCCCCGGCCCCCGCGCCTGCACCGGCGCCCGCTCCGGCACCTGCTCCCAGCCCGGC
>NZ_JBFUFP010000677.1:0-3015 GCF_056403375.1 Rhizobacter sp. P2_H2 | reverse complement strand
AGTTCGCACTGAAGAACGGCCCGTGCTTCGCGTCGAGCAACGAGTTCCGCATCGTGATCCGCGGCAAGGGCTCGCATGCCGCGATGCCGCACAACGGCATCGACCCGGTGCCGATCGCCTGCCAGCTGGTGCAGGGCTTCCAGACCATCATCACGCGCAACAAGCGGCCGATCGATGCCGGCGTGATCTCGGTGACGATGATCCATGCCGGCGAGGCCACCAACGTGGTACCCGACAGCGTCGAGATCCAGGGCACGGTGCGCACCTTCACGCTCGAGGTGCTCGACCTGATCGAGAAGCGCATGAAGGAGGTGAGCGAGAGCCTGTGCGCCGCGTTCGATGCGAGCTGCGAGTTCGAGTTCACCCGCAACTACCCGCCCACCATCAACCACCCGGCGGAGACCGAGTTCGTGCGCGGCGTGATGGCCGACGTGGTCGGGCCCGAGAACGTGCAGGAGTTCGAGCCGACGATGGGCGCCGAGGACTTCAGCTACTTCCTGCTCGAGAAGCCCGGCTGCTATTTCCTGATCGGCAACGGCGACGGCAGCCACCGCATCGGCGGCCACGGCATGGGCCCGTGCATGCTGCACAACCCGAGCTACGACTTCAACGACGACCTGATTCCGCTCGGCGCCACCTTGTGGGTGCGCCTGGCCGAACAATGGCTCTCGCAGCCGCGGCGCTGAGGCCGGCACGATGAACACCGAAGCGTTGTTCGCGCAGACCTACGCCGAGGCGCGCGGCAAGTTCCTGGCCGCCGCCGAAGCGGCCAAGCTCGACGTCGAGACCCATGTGCACCCGCTGCTCGGCCGCGACGGCGAGACGCTCGCGATGGACGTGGTGCGCGACGGCCCGGCCGATGCGAGCCGGCTGCTGATCATCAGCAGCGCCTGCCACGGCGTCGAGGGCTTCTGCGGCTCGGGCATCCAGGTCGGGCTGCTCGGCGATGCGGCGTGGCGTGCATCGGCGCACGCGGCCGGCGTGGCGGTGCTCTACATCCACGCGCTGAACCCCTACGGCTTCTCGTGGTGGCGCCGCACGACGCACGAGAACGTCGACCTGAACCGCAACTTCCACGATTTCAGCCGGCCGCTGCCGGCCAACCCGGGCTACGACGAACTGGCCGGGCTGCTGGTGCCGCCGATGTGGCCGCCGTCGCCCGAGGTGATGATGCGCGTCGGCCAGTTCGTGCAGCAGCGCGGCATGGAGGCGTTGCAGGCAGCCGTCTCGGGCGGCCAGTACGACCACCCCGAGGGCCTGTTCTACGGCGGGCGCAACCCGACCTGGAGCCACGTCACGCTGCGCCATGTGTTGCAGCAGCACGGGCGGCGTGCTGCACGGCTCGGCTGGATCGACCTGCACACCGGGCTCGGGCCGACCGGCGTCGGCGAGCGCATCTTCGCGTGCCGCGACGATGCGGCAGCGTTGCAGCGGGCCCGCGCCTGGTGGGGCGACGGCATCACGTCGATCTACGACGGCAGCTCCAGCTCGCCGCTGCTGACCGGGCTGATGTGGTCGGCCGCCTACGACGAATGCCCGCAGGCCGAGTACACCGGCATCGCGCTCGAGTACGGGACGCTGCCGATCATGCAGATGATCGAGGCGTTGCGGGCCGACCAGTGGGTCGAGAACCACCCCGAGGCGCCGGCCGACCAGCGCGCGCAGATCAAGCAGCAGACGCGCGACGCGTTCTACGTCGACACGCCGCAGTGGAAGCAGCAGGTGTGGGAGCAGGCGCGCGATGCGGCGGGGGCGGCGGTGCGGGGACTGGCAGCGGGTTTGGTCCGGAACTGATCGATCCAGGTCGGCGGACGCGGCGACGAATCGGGCCTGCCGGCCTATCGTGGCATCCTCCCGCCACGAAAGCCCGCCATGCTCCAGCTCCGCCCCACCTGCGAACACTGCAACACCGCGCTGCCGCCGGAATCGATCGATGCGCGCATCTGCAGCTTCGAATGCACCTTCTGCGCGAACTGCGTCGACAACGTGCTCGGCAACGTCTGCCCGAATTRCGGCGGCGGCTTCGTGCCGCGCCCGGTGCGGYCGGTGAACGACTGGAAGGGCAGCAACCACCTGGCCCGCTACCCYGCCGAGACCATGGTGAAGCACCGCCCGGTCGACCCCGCCACGCAGGCCGCGTTGCGTGAACGCCTGCGCGGCGTGCCACCCGAACAGCGATGACCCGCGTCGACATCGCGATCGTCGTGCCGCCGCGCACGCTGCTGCTCGATGTCGCCGGGCCGGCCGAGGCCTTCCGGCTGGCCGATACGCACCTCGCGGACCAGGGCCGGCCAGAACGCTTCCGGCTGCGCTTCGTCGGGCCGCAGGCGCAGGCCGCGAGTTCGGTCGGGCTGCAGGTCGCCGGGCTCGAACCGCTGCCCGACCGCTTCGCCGCGCCGACCTGGCTGATGGTGGTCGGCCAGCCCGCCGCCGCCCTCGGCCGGCCCGATGCGGCGACGCTGGCCACCGTCGACTGGCTGCGCCGCGACATCGGCCCGCTGCTGCAACCGGGCGAGGACCACCGCCTCGTCGGCGTCTGCACTGGCACGCTGCTGCTGGCCCGCGCCGGCCTGCTCGGCGGGCGGCGCTGCACCACGCACCATGCGTTCATCGAGATGCTGCGCCGCCTCGCGCCCGAAGCGCAAGTGGTCGACAACCGCGTGTTCGTGCTCGACGGCGCGCTCGCCACCAGCGCCGGCGTGACGGCCGGCATCGACCTCGCGCTGCACCTGATCGCGCTGGCCTGCGGCGATGCGCTGGCCGCGCGGGTCGCGAAGGACATGGTGGTCTACCTGCGCCGCACGCAGAACGACCCCGAGCTGTCGCCGCTGCTCGCGCACCGGCACCACATCCACCCGGCGTTGCACCGCGCGCAGGATGCGGTGTGCGAGCGGCCTGGCGACGACTGGACGCTCGGCACGCTTGCCGACGCCGCGCATGTGACGACACGCCACCTGCTGCGGCTGTTCGCCGAGCATGCGGCGGTGTCGCCGATGACCTATGTGGAGAAGATCC
>NZ_JBFUFP010000676.1:0-3016 GCF_056403375.1 Rhizobacter sp. P2_H2 | reverse complement strand
GCGCCGAGCACCGGGATCGTCGACCGGCGTGTGCCGCTGTCGCCTGCCTGTCGCACGCGCGCGGCGAGCTCGGCCAGCCGCGGCGCCTCGAACACATCGCGCGGCGCGAAGCCGATGTGCCAGCGCTCGGCAATGCGCGCGGCCAGTTGCACCGCGGCGAGCGAATTGCCACCGCTCGCGAAGAACTGCGCATCGCGCGCCGGCGGTGCGGCGTGGCCGAGCACCTCCTGCCACAGCACGGCGACGGCGGCTTCGGCATCGTCGAGCGGCACTGCCGGTGCCTCGTCGACGCCGCTGTCGCCGCTGACGAAGCGACCGTGCGCGAACACCGCGAACGCATCCAGYGTGCCCTGCTCGAACCCCAGCCGGCAGGCGCGCCGCTGCAGCTTGCCGCTGGAGGTCTTCGGCAGCGCACCCGGATTCAGCAGCAGCGCCACCGACACCGCCTCGCGGCACGCGCCGGCACACGCCTCGCCGAGCGCTTGCACCAGCGCCGCGGCCGGCACGCGCTTCTGCATCGCGCGCGACACCTCGACCGCAACGCCGACGCCCTCGCCACCGCCCGGCAGCTCGACCGCGAACGCGGCGACGCGGCCGGAGCGCACGGCGTCGACCTCCGCCTCGATCGCGCGCTCGATGTCCTGCGGGTAGACGTTCTGGCCGCGCAGGATGATCAGGTCCTTCAGCCGGCCGGTGACATGCAGTTCGCCGTCGCGCACGAAGCCGAGGTCGCCGGTGCGCAGCCAGCGCTGGCCGCCGCGTTCGACGAAGGTCGTCTGCGTCTCTTCCAGCCGCTGCCAGTAGCCCTGCGCGATGCTCGGGCCGGCGGCGCAGATCTCGCCGACCTGGCCGTCGGGGTGCACCGCGAGCGTCTGCGGGTCGACGATCTCGACGCAGTGGCCGCTCGGCACGCGGCCGCTGCTGACCAGCGTGATCGCATCGTCGCCCGTGCCGTCACTCGCCTGCCCCGCCCCGAGCGCCGACACCGAGAACGGCTGCGCGACCATCCCCCGCCCCCTTGCCGCGCCGCTGACGAACAGCGTCGCCTCCGCGAGCCCGTAGCACGGGAACACCGAGCGCTGATCGAAGCACGCCGGCGCGAAGCGCTCGACGAACGCTCGCAGCGTGTCGTGCCGCACCGGCTCGGCACCGCTGAAGGCCACGCGCCAGCTCGACAGGTCGAGTGCGCCGATCGCCGCGTCCTTCACCCGCTCGACGCACAGCCGGTACGCAAAGTCCGGCGCACCGCTGATGCTGCCGCGGTGCCGCGCGATCGCCTCCAGCCAGCGCACCGGCCGCTCCAGGAAGAACTGCGGCGTCAGCAGGACAGTCGGGATGCCGCGGTGCAGCGGCTGCAGCAGCCCGCCGATCAGCCCCATGTCGTGGTACAGCGGCAGCCAGCTGACGAACACGTCGTCGGCGCCGACCTCGAAGCCCGCGCCGATCGCCCGCTCGTTGGCCATCAGGTTGCCGTGGCTGACCATCACGCCCTTCGGCGCCGAGGTGGAGCCGGAGGTGTACTGCAGGAAGGCGATGTCACTGTCGTGCGGCGCGTGCGGGCGCCACGCCGCGGCGAGCGCGGCATCGTCGGCGGCATCGAGTTCGTCGATCGCGATCGGCTCGGCAGCACCGAAGCCGCTGCCGATCATCGCCAGCGTCGCGCGCGTCGCGAGCAGCGCCGCCGGCTGCGCGTCGTGCGCGATGCCGGCCAGCCGCGCCAGGTGCTGCGGCCGCGCCGATTCGGGCGGAAACGCCGGCACCGCGATCAGCCCCGCATGCAGGCATGCGAGGAAGGCCACCACGTAGCGGTCGTCGTTGTCGAGCAGCAGCAGCACACGCTCCCCGGGCGCGAAGCGGCGCTGCAGCCGCGCGGCCAGCGCACGCACGCGCAGCGCGAGCTCGGCATAGCGGATCGGCGTGTCGAGCGTGGCACCGTCGGCCGCGCTGACGATCACCAGCGCGGTGTCGTCGGGCCGCTCGGCGGCAAGGCGCTGCAGGTGGTCGACGAAATTGCGGGGAGCGTTCATCGGGACAGGTCCTGGTCGAGGTTGCCGTGCGGTTCGGCCATCGCGACCACCACCTTGCGCGGGCCCTTGAACGGCGCGCGCGCATGCGCGGCCAGCATGTTGTCGAGCATCAGCACGTCGCCGGCCTGCCAGCGGAACGACACCGTCTGCGCGGCCAGCACCGCGCGCACCTCGTCGAGCATCGCGTCGGGGATGGCCGAGCCGTCGGCGAAGCAGGCGTTGCGCGGCATCTCGTCGGCGCCCAGCAGTTCCTCCAGCGATTCGCGCACCTCCGGCTGCAGGTTCGAGACGTGGAACAGGTGGGCCTGGTTGAACCACACCGTCTCGCCGGTGCGCGGGTGCACGGCGGTGGCCTGGCACAGCTGCGTGGTGCGCAGCCCGCCGTCGGGCTTCCATTCGAAGCGGATGCCGGAGCGCGTGCACCAGGCCTCGACCTCGGCGCGTTCGCTGGTGTTGAACACCTGCTGCCACGGCACGTCGAACTCGCCGTAGTTGCGCACGTACAGCACGCCGGGCGCGAAGCGGCGGCGGATCGCCTCGGGCATGTGGCGCCAGATCGCGCGGCTGTCGGCGATCGGCGTCTCGCCGCCCTCGGGCGCGGCGGTGACGCAGTGGAACCAGATCTTCATCGGCCACTCGCGGGTGTAGGCCTGCTCGTTGTGCAGCGGGATGTGCTGGTGCGCCGGGTATTCGGTGGAGGTGTAGACCCCGCCACCGACCGCGCTGCGTGGCGTCGAGCCGAACTCGTAGGCGAGCAGCGGGTGGCCGAAGGCCGCGGCGAACGCGCGGAAGGCATCGACGCTCGGCACCTCGAAGCCGCGCAGCAGCACGCCGCCGATGCGGCTCAGCAGCGCCTCGCTGTCGGCGCGCATCGGTGCGAAGGCATCGAGCAGCGCCTCACCGGGGCGCGATGGCGTGATCAGGGCCGGCAACGGCGGCCGGTCCAGGTTCGACAGGTCGGTCATGGAAGATCCCTTTCAGGACGGCAG
>NZ_JBFUFP010000675.1:0-3026 GCF_056403375.1 Rhizobacter sp. P2_H2 | reverse complement strand
GCCCATTCCCTCACCCGCCGCTCACCACCCACCGCTCTTGTTGGGGGGAAAAGATTGAAGTGACCGACGAGCAYGCGAGCGYCAGCATGCTTCGTCCCTCTGATGTTCGCTTGTCACCGCCGAAGTACCGGAGCGGTGGCACAAAGGCGCGGGTGGGGAGGCTGTGGCGCGCCAATAAGGAGGGGGCGCCGGAGCTGGCTGGTTTCATRGCCCGCGTGCGCAGCACGCTTCGTGMACTGACTGTCGCCCACTGTTTGACCACAACGAACGAAGTGAGTGGCGGGAGTTTGGGCGACGGGCCWTGAAACCAGTCAGYGSAGGGGAGTCAGCGCCCCGCCAGGGGCGSTGACCGCACCSGACGGCGCGCCACRGCCTCCCCACCCGCGCCTTTCCGCTCAACTCAACCGCACGAAAACGAGAAAGGCCCTCAGCCTGCAGGCAATTTCTTCAGCAGTGCCAAGGCAGCAGCATTCTTCGGCTCCAGCTTCAGGCAACGCTGAAGGGCATCACGCGCCGCCTTCGGATCGCTGGCTTGCAGAGCCTGCGCCTTCTTCAGCAGTGTGTCCGCCAGCGCCCGACGCACCGCGGCATCCCGCGGCGATGCATCAGCCCGCTTCTGCAGCATGCCGATCGCTTCGTCGAACTCGCCCTGCCCCGCCAGCATCGCCGCGTGCTCCAGCTCGATCGACTGCTCGCTCGGTGCGATCCGCGCGCCCGGCTTGCGCGTCAGCGTCAGCCGCGACGGCTGCCCCAGGTAATCGCGCTTGTTGCGCGCGCGCTCGATGCCACGCAACCCGTCCGCGGCCTCGGCCTGCTCCGGCTGCAAGGCCAGCACGCCCAGGTACGACTGCTCCGCCGCATCGAGATCGCCCTTCTTCAGCTCGGCCCGCGCGCGCTGCAGCCGCTCGGTCGCCAGCACATCGGCCCGGTGCCGCGCCTCGGCCAGGCGCTCTCGGTACTGCGCAGGCCGCAGCGTCGCGAGCACTTCCCAGGCCTGCACCGCCTCGCTCCACTTGCCCTGCCGCTCCGCGGACACCGCCAGCTCGCTCTGGCGCGCCTCGAACTCGGACACCGGGTCGTTGCGCGAATTGGCCCCCGCGCCGGTCGTGCCGGTCGGGTTGCCGGTCGGCACGCCGGCACAGGCGGCCAGCAGCAGCGTGACGGCCGCCAGCGTGATGAATCTGACCGCAGAGAAGCGAACCGCGAATGAGTGCGTCATGACGAGGGCGTGAAGCTGCGCAGGGTCTGCAACTTGGACTTGAAGGCCTCCAGGTCGTGGCTGCCGTAGATCATGGTCCGGCGCAACATCAGCGGCTGCGCCCAGGCCGGGTTGCCACCCGGCGTCACCGTGCCGGCCAACCGGTAGCGGTTGCGCGCCAGCGCCTCCAGCACCACCTCGTTGACATCGCCGAACGGGTAGGCATACGTCAGCACCTCGTTCGACAACCGCTTCTCGATCACGTCGCGCGGCACCTTCGCCTCGGCCTCCATCCGCTTCGCATAGGCGGCATCGTTTTCACCAGCGGCCCGCTCGATCAGGTTGGAATGGGTCTTCGAGTGCGACTGGATGTCGACCAGGCCCGAGGCCGTCATCTCCTGCATCTGCGGCCAGGTGAGCGCGTCGCCGGCACCGACGAAATCGGTGTACAGGAACACCGTGGCCGGGAAGCCGTGCTTCTTCAGCAGCGGGTAGGCATAGCGGTAGTACGACGCATAGCCGTCGTCGAAGGTCAGCACCACCGAGCGCTGCGGCAGCGGCTGCCGGCCCTCGAGAAAGCCGATCAGGTCCTTCAGGCGGATCACCTTGAAGTTGTTCKCCGCCAGCCAGTCGAGCTGCTGCTCGAAGCTCGACGACGACACCGTCATCTTGCCGCTGCCCTGCCCCACGCGGTGGTAGCACAGGATCGGGATCGTCTGGTACTGGCCGCTGCGCACGCCCATCGGGTTCAACGGCTTCAGCGGCACGATCACCGGCTGGCCGCTGCGCGCCTGCGGCGTGCCGGGGTTGGCCTCGGCCACCTCCCA
This sequence comes from Rhizobacter sp. P2_H2, assembly GCF_056403375.1. Lineage (NCBI taxonomy): Bacteria > Pseudomonadati > Pseudomonadota > Betaproteobacteria > Burkholderiales > Sphaerotilaceae > Rhizobacter > Rhizobacter sp. P2_H2. The sequence continues at coordinate 1,001 of NZ_JBFUFP010000675.1, read as the reverse complement.
GTCGCGCGACGCGCTGCCCAGAAAGCGCTGCGCGATCGACGCGTAGTTGTCGTCGCCCTGCGGCACGTAGACCAGCAGCCGGTCACTGCGGCCCAGCACGCCGTCGCGGGCGGCCAGGCCCGGCACGGCGGTGGCCGTCTCGCCCCCGCTGCGCGGCGGCGTCTGGCAACCCGCCAGCGCCAGCAGGCAGGCGACGCCCGCCGCCAGGGTCAGCGCGCGGCGCTGAAGTGCTTGCATCGACTGCTCCCTCAAGAAGGCTTCTTCGGATCCGCGGCGCCCGGCCGCCGCAGCGGCGCCATCGTGCTGGCAAAGCTGGCGGCCACGCGCTGCGTCTCGGCCGCGGTGTCCTGCGTCGGCACGTAGCGCTCCTGCAGGGCCTGCGCCATCGCGTCGAAACCCTTGTACAACTGGCCGAACTCGTCGGTGCGCTCCTCGCGGATGCGGTGCTCGAAGCGGCCCTGCGCAATCTCGCGCATCGAGTCGCCCACCAGCTTGATCGGCCGCGCAAACCAGTTCGCGACGAAGTACATCGCCACCGCCACCGCCAGCACCGTGACGATCACCAGCACGATCATCAGCGTCAGGCTCAGCCGCGCCACCTGCGCCAACGGCTTCTCCGGCACGCCCAGCGCCACCCGGCCGACCGCCTTGCCCTGGAAGGTCATCGGCGCCTCGAACACCAGCACATTGTCGTTGTCGTCGAGCACGCGCGTCACGCTGACGCCGCCGGCACGCGTGCCCAGCAGCTCGCCGCTGCGCGCCTTGTACGGCTGGCCCACGCTCGCCGCATCGCTCGACGCACGCACCACGCCGGCCCGGTCGACCACGCTGACGCTCGTGAAATCGCGCGTCTTCATGACCTCGCCCACCGACACCTCGACCGCCACCCATTCGTCGGCCAGCGCCGACACCGCGTTCTGCGCCGCGATGAAGCGGCTCAGCGACGCGCCGTAGTCGGTCACCTGGCCCATCATCGCGGCCGTCTGCTGCCGGTTGACGAC
>NZ_JBFUFP010000674.1:0-3033 GCF_056403375.1 Rhizobacter sp. P2_H2 | reverse complement strand
CGTCGTCGCTCGACGCCTTGACGACGCCGGCCGACTGGAGCTGCTCGAGCAGCGCGGCTGCCGGGCGATTGAGCTCGGCAGCCAACTGGGCGACGGTGGTCACAGCCATTGTGAATATCCTTGCTTGGTACTTGCAGTGCGGCGTTCGATCGGGCGTTGGGGCATCAGGTCGATCAATGTCAGGTCGTGAACCAATGTTCGCGTGCCTTCATGATCAGTTCCTTGGCCTTGTCTTCGTCGATGCCGGCAATTTCGGTCAGTTCGTCGACCGCGAGGTCGGCGAGGTCGTCGCGCGTGTTGATCCCGCTTTCGGTCAGCTTCGGGATCAGGGCCGCATCAAGCCCCTCGAGATCGCGCAGGTTCTGCGACACGTCTTCCATTTTCTCTTCGCGGGCGATCTCCATCGTCAGCAAAGCGTCTTTGGCCCGCGTGCGCAGCTCGTTGACGGTGTCTTCGTCGAAGCCCTCGATCTCGAGCATTTCCTGCATCGGGACGTAGGCCACTTCTTCCAGGCTGCTGAAGCCTTCGGCGATCAGGATGTCGGCCACTTCGGCGTCGACGTCGAGCTTGTCGACGAACAGCTTGCGAACGCTGTCGGACTCCTCGTTCTGCTTCGCCTGCGATTCCTCGGCCGTCATGATGTTGATGCGCCAGCCGGTCATCTCGGAGGCCAGGCGCACGTTCTGGCCGCCGCGGCCGATCGCGATCGCGAGGTTCTCCTCGTCGACGACGACATCCATCGCGTGGCGCTCTTCATCGACGACGATCGACTGCACGTTGGCCGGCGCCAGCGCGCCGATCACGAACTGCGCCGGGTCCTCGGACCACAGCACGATGTCGACGCGTTCGCCGGCCAGTTCATTGGTGACCGCGTTGACGCGCGAACCGCGCACGCCGACGCAGGTGCCGATCGGGTCGACCCGCTTGTCGTGCGAGATCACGGCGATCTTGGCGCGCGAACCGGGGTCGCGGGCACAGGACTTGATCTCCAGCAGGCCCTGCTCGATCTCGGGCACTTCCTGGGCGAACAGTTCGATCATGAAACCGGGCGCGCTGCGCGACAGCACGATCTGCGGGCCGCGCAGGGTCGCGTCGACCTCGGCGATGAAGGCACGCACGCGGTCGCCGGAACGCAGGTTCTCCTTCGGGATCATCTCGCTGCGCTTCAGGCGCCCTTCGACCCGGCCGGATTCGACGATCACGTCGCCCTTGTCCAGGCGCTTGACGGTGCCGACGAAGATCTTCTCGCCGCGCGACAGGAAATCGTTGAGCAGCTGCTCGCGCTCGGCGTCGCGGATCTTCTGCAGGATGACCTGCTTGGCCGCCTGGGCGCCGATGCGGCCGATCGACACGGATTCGACCGGCTCCTCGATGTAGTCGTCGACCTCGATGTCGTCGATCTGCTCGAGCGCCTCGAACAGCAGGATCTCGGAGTCGGGCAGCTGCAGGCCGGCCTCATTGGGGACCACGTGCCAGCGGCGGAAGGTCTCGTACTCACCGCTCTCGCGGTCGACGGTGACGCGCATGTCGACCTCGCCGCCGTGCAGCTTCTTGCTGGCAGAGGCCAGCGCAGCCTCGACCGCGCCGAACACGACTTCGCGATCCACGCTCTTCTCGCGCGAGATGGCATCGACCAGCATCAAGAGTTCACGATTCATTATTACGATCTCCGTCAACGTCTTCGGCCTGCACGTCGGCTCCGTCAGGCACAGCAGCCGGCTGCGCAAAGCGCCGGCCCTTGAAATCGAGGACAGGCACCAGATGGGCCTCCCGCACTTCCTCGAACGAAAAATCCAGGGCCTGGTCGACCTTGCCGTCGTTGAACACCAGGCGCCATTGCTCTCCCAGGGCCTCCAGCACGCCGCGGAATTTCTTGCGGCCCTGGAACGGCACCTTCAGCGTCAACTCGATCTCCGAGCCGGCGAAGCGCTGATAGTCAGCGGGCTTGTTCAGCGGCCGGTCCAGTCCCGGCGACGACACTTCCAGGCGCTCATAGGCGCAACCCTCGACCTCCAGCACGTGCTGCAGCTGGCGGGTCACCTTCTCGCAATCCTCGACGACGATGAATTCGCCGTTCGGATCATTCTGCAGGCGGTCGATGAAGACACGCAGCAAACCCTTGGGGCTGCGCTCGCAACTCACGAGGTCGTAACCCAACCCGGTCACGGTGCGTTCAACAACGGCTTGCCAATTCATCCAGCGAGTGTCTTCAGAGGTTATGAAAATGTGAAGAAGCAAAAAAAATGGGCTGGAAGAATCCGCCCATGCAGTTTTCTTGCGAAAGACGCATTGTATCCCGGTGGCGGACTACCCGGCAAGGGTTGTGAGAGTCAAGCGCGAGTGCGTGCCAGAATGAGCACCCCCTTTTGACGAATACCAGACTGGAGACTCCATGGGATTCCTGGCCGGCAAGCGCTTCCTGATCACCGGCGTTCTGTCCAACCGCTCGATCGCCTACGGCATTGCACGCGCCTGCCGGCGCGAGGGTGCCGAACTGGCTTTCAGCTACGTCGGCGAACGCTTCCGGGACCGCGTGGCCGAGTTCGCCGCCGAATTCGACTCCACGCTGTTGTTCGATTGCGATGTCGCGAGCGACGAGCAGATCGACGCGATGTTCAACCAGCTCGGCGAAACCTGGCCGCAATTCGACGGTTTCGTCCATTCGATCGGTTTCGCCCCGCGCGAGGCGATTGCCGGCGAATTCCTCGACGGCCTGTCGCGCGAGGCCTTCCGCATCGCCCACGACATCTCCAGCTACAGCTTCCCGGCGATGGCCAAGGCAGCCGCCTCGCGCCTGTCGCCGAAGGCCGCCCTGCTCACGCTGAGCTATCTGGGGGCGGTCCGCAGCGTTCCCAACTACAACACGATGGGCCTGGCCAAGGCCTCGCTCGAGGCCTCGGTGCGCTACCTGGCGGCCGGCCTCGGCCCGAAGGGCGTGCGGGTCAACGGCATCTCGGCCGGCCCGATCAAGACGCTGGCGGCGTCAGGCATCAAGGGCTTCGGCAAGATCCTCGAGGTGGTCGAGCAGAACGC
>NZ_JBFUFP010000673.1:0-3042 GCF_056403375.1 Rhizobacter sp. P2_H2 | reverse complement strand
CCTGCGTGTTGCGCAGCCCGGCGCAGTGGCCGAGCATGATCCACGCATGCGGGCGCAGCACCGCGATGTGGTCGGTGATCGTCTTCGCGTTGGCCGGGCCGACGCCGATGTTGACCATCGTGATGCCGGCGCCGTCGCCGCGCACCAGGTGGTAGGCCGGCATCTGCGGCAGCCGCGGCGGGATCGCGCCCAGCTCGTCGCCGGGCCGGTGTGCCGTGCCGGTGCGGCGCGTGATCACGTTGCCCGGCTCGACGAAGGCGAGGTACTCGCTCGCCGGATCGGCCATCGCCTCATGGCCCAGGCGCACGAACTCGTCGATGTAGAACTGGTAGTTCGTGAACAGCACGAAGTTCTGGAAGTGGTCGGGCGCGGTGCCGGTGTAGTGGCGCAGCCGGTGCAGCGAGTAGTCGACGCGCGGCGCGGTGAACAGCGACAGCGGGTGCGATTGGCCGGGCCGCGTCTCGTAGGTGCCGTTGGCGATCGCGTCGTCCATCGCGGCCAGGTCGGGCAGGTCGAACATGTCGCGCATCAGCAGCCGGCGCTCCAGGCTCAGGCTGCCTTCCAGGTGGTCGTGCTCGGCCAGCGAGAAGTGCACCGGGATCGGCTGGCCGCTGACGCCGACCTCGAGCGCGACGTTGTGGTTCTTCAGCAGCAGCCGGAACTGCTCCAGGTAATAGCCCTGGAACAGGTCGGGCCGCGTCAGCGTGGTCTCGTAGGTGCCGGGGCCGGCGACGAAGCCATAGCTCAGCCGCGAATCGGCGCGCGCGACGGTGTCGGTGTGCACCCGCACGAAGGGGTAGCAGGCCCGCACGTGCTCGGTGGGGGCGGTGCCGGCGACGAAGCTGTGCAGGGCACCACGCAGGTGCGTGAGGCTCTGCTCGTAGATGGCCTGCACCTGCGCGAGCGCGGCGACCGGGTCGGTGAAGCGCTGGGAGTCGAGAGACATGGAATGTTCCTGGAGCCGTTCGTGACCATTCTCTCGCGCCGCCATCACCCGTGCCGGCCGGGGTTTCCTACAATTTGCGCCATCAAAACATCGGAGGAGGAACGTTCATGCCCATTGCAGGCCTCGGGCTTCACATCGTCATCGCGCTGTTCTTTGCCGTGCACGCGGTGCGCAGCCGGCAGCAGACCTACTGGCTGTTCGTGCTGTTCTCGTTCCCGCTGCTCGGCAGCATCGTCAACTTCCTGGCGATCTACCTGCCGGATTCGCGGCTGGAGCGCGGTGCGCGCAAGGCGATCGTCGCGGCGGTGAAATCGCTCGACCCGACGCGCGAACTGCGCGACGCCCGCGCCGCGTTCGAGTACACGCCGACCGCGCAGAACCAGATGCGGCTTGCCGCGGCGCTGTACGACGCCGGCGAGTTCGGCGAATCGGCGCAGACCTGGGAGGCCTGCCTGAAGGGCCCGTTCTCGACCGACCTCGAGATCCGCCGCGGTGCGGCCCGCGCCAATTTCGCCCGCGAGCGGCCGCAGGAGGCGATCAGCCACCTGAACGTGATCCGCCAGCAGGACCCGAACTTCCGCGAGGAAGAGATCTCGCTGCTGCTCGCGCGTTCGCTGGCCGCCGCCGGCCGTCACGGTGAGGCGCGCGACGCCTTCGAAGCGACGGTCGCGCGCTTCGGCAGCTTCGAGGCGCGGGCCGAGTTCGCGATCTGGGCGCTGGTGCAGCGCGAGACCGAACTCGCCGGGCGCCTGCAGGTGGAGATCCAGCGCGCCACCGAGCGCTGGAACCGCCACACCCGCGAGCTCAACGGCGAGCTGATGCGCCGGTTGCGCGTCGCGCACGAGCAGACCAGGACGCCGCCGGCCTGATCCGGCGCCAGCGGTTTCAGGCCGCCGCCGGCTCGCCCAGGTAGACCCCGCGCGGCGCGGCCAGCCCCTGCCGCACGTTGCGGCTGAGGTCGTCGGCCAGCACTTCCTCGGCACCGCTCGCGAGTGCGTCGACCACCTGCTGCGCCACCTGGTCGGGGTTCGCCTTCGCCGCGTCCAGGCCCTTCGTCATGTCGGTGTCCATGTAGCCGACGTGCACGCCCACCACCTGCGTGCCCTGCGCGCGCAGTTCGCCGCGCAGGCCGTTGGTCAGCGACCAGGCAGCCGACTTGCTCGTGCTGTAGGTCGCCGCGCTCGGGATGTTGACCCAGCTCAGCACCGACAGCACGTTGACGATCGCGCCGCCGCCGTTGGCCTTCAGCACCGGTGCGAAGGCCTGGCTGAGCGCCAGCGGGCCGAAGAAATTGGTCTCCATCTCGGCGCGTGCCGCCGCGGCACTGCCGGCGGCCAGCAGCGGCGAGCCGCGCGTGATGCCGGCGTTGTTGATCACGACGCTCACGTCCTTCAGTTGCGCGGCGGCGCGCGCGACGTCATCGGCGTTCGTCACGTCGAGCTTCACCGCCTCGACACCCGGCAGCGTGATGCTGGCCGGGTCGCGGGCGGCGGCATAGACCTTCTTCGCGCCGGCGGCGAGCAATTGCTGGACCAGCGACTTGCCGAGGCCACGGTTGGCGCCGGTCACGAGGAAGACGGCATTGCGGATGTTCATGGCGGATCCTTTCGGGGGGATGCAGAGATGTTTTATATGACGGTCGTCATGATTGAAATTATATGACGTACATCATTTATCATGTCAAGCGGCATCTTGAGCGTCACCTCGCCGGAAAGGTCTTCTCCCCATGAAAGTCAGTCGTGAACAAGCCGAGCAGAACCGCGAACGGGTGCTGCAGGTGGCCGCGAAGCTGTTCCGCGAGCGCGGTTTCGACGGCATCGGCGTGGCCGACCTGATGAAGAGCGCCGGCATGACGCACGGCGGTTTCTACGGGCAGTTCGGCTCGAAGGAAGACCTGATGGCCGAGACCTGCGCGCGGGTGTTCGCGGCGGGCGGGCAGCGCTGGCAGCGGGTCGTCGGCGAGGCGGCGGCGCGCGGCGACAGCGGCATGGCGGCGCTGGCACGCGCCTACCTGTCGGCCGAACACCGCGACGATCCCGGCGACGGCTGCCCGGTGTCGGCGCTCGGTGCCGAGGCGGCGCGCCAGGGGCCGGCGC
>NZ_JBFUFP010000672.1:0-3044 GCF_056403375.1 Rhizobacter sp. P2_H2 | reverse complement strand
GGCGCGGACCGGCGCGGCGACGATGACGCCGACGGCGACGGCATGCGGGCCGATCCGCGGCTGCCGTGCGCAGAAGCCGCGCTGCGCGCCCGGCAGGGCCGGCTGCGCGTGCTGGTGGTGGAGGACAACCCGGTCAACCAGGAGGTGGCGTGCGAGGTGCTGCGGGCGGTCGGCGTCGACGCCGAGCTCGCCTGCGACGGCGCGCAGGCGCTGGAGCGCGTGCAACGCGAGCAGTTCGCGCTGATCCTGATGGACATGCAGATGCCCGGCATGGACGGGCTGGAGGCGACGCGGCGCATCCGCGCGCTCGGCGACCGCACGCCGATCCTCGCGATGACGGCCAACGTGTTCGACGAGGACCGCGCCGCGTGCCTGGCCGCCGGGATGGACGGCCATGTCGCGAAGCCGGTCGAGCCGGCGGCGCTGTACGAAACCCTGCGCCGGCACCTCGGGCTGCCGCAGGTCGACGCGGCGCCCCATGCAGAACGGGCCGCGAGCGAATCCGCAGGAGATGACGCCCCGCTGACGCCGTGCGGCGCGATCCGCCGCGTATAGTGCGGCGGGGCGGTCGCAGGGGCCGCCGCCGACCGCGCACCAGGGGGGCATTTCGTGACATCGCAGGGGGTTCCGCACCACATCGCCGTGCTCGACGACGAGGTCGACATCACCCAGTTGCTCGCCAACTACCTCGGCGGGCAGGGGTTCCGGGTGTCGCAGGTGCACCAGGGCCGCGCGCTCGATGCCTTGATGGCCGCCGACACGCCGTCGCTGGTGCTGCTGGACCTCGGCCTGCCCGGCGAGGACGGCTTCGCGATCGCACGGCGGCTGCGCGAGCACCACCAGTGCGGGCTGATCATCATCACCGGCCGCGGCGACGCGGTCGACAAGGTGGTCGGGCTGGAGATCGGCGCCGACGACTACGTGACCAAGCCGTTCGACCTGCGCGAGCTGCTCGCGCGGATCAAGTCGGTGCTGCGGCGCGTGGCCGCCCCGGCGGTCGTGGCGACCGCCCCGGCAGCGCCCGCGGCCAGCGTGACGGCGGCGCCGCCCGAGCGGCTGCGCTTCCTCGACTGGGAGCTCGACCTCGCTGCGCGCCGGCTGGCCAACCGGGCTGGCGTCGAGGTGGTGCTGACCGGCGGCGAGTTCGACCTGCTGAGCGTGTTCGTGCGCCACCCGGGGCGGGTGCTGTCGCGCGATTTCCTGCTCGAGAGCACGCGCGGCCGCGAGGCGGCGCCGTTCGACCGCACGATCGACGTGCAGGTGGGGCGCCTGCGCAAGAAGCTCGAAGCCGACCCGGAGAGCCCGCAGCTGATCAAGTCGGTGCGCAGCGCCGGCTACATGCTGGCGGTGCCGGTCGTCGGCGCCTGAACCGGAGCCCCCGATGCCGCCGCACAACCTGCCGCCGCCGACGCCGGAAGAGGGGCGCCTGTTCCGCTCGCTGTTCTCGGCCTACCCCGATGCGCTGCTGCTGGTCGATGCGCAGGGCCTGATCGTGCGGGCCAACCCGGCGGCGGCCACGTTGCTGGGTTACGAGCTCGCGGAAATCGTCGGCCTGCCGGTCGATGCGCTGGTGCCCGACAGCATCCGCCCACGCCACGCGGCCTACCGCGGCGCCTACGGCATGAGCCCGAAGCCGCGGCCGATGGGCACGCAGCTCGAGCTGACCGCGCGCCGCAAGGATGGCAGCGAGGTGATGGTCGAGATCGCGCTGAGCCCGCTGCAGGACGACGGCCTGCCCTACGTGGTCGCGGCGATCCGCGGCATTGCCGGCTACCCGCGGGTGCAGCAGGCGCTGCAGCAGGCCCGCTACAGCGAATACATCGCCAAGCTCGCCCGGCTGGCAGTCGACACCCGCGACCCGCAGGCGCTGCTCAGGCAGGTGCCGCAGATCGCCGCTGAAGGCATGCAGGCCGAGATGGCCCTGGTCTGGCTGCTGGAGCCGAACCGGATCGAGTTCCGGCTGGCGGCCGGCGTCGGCCTGGACGGCGAGGAGGTCGAGGGGCGGCGCGTGCCCAACCGTCCCGACACRCCGGCCGGCTTCGTGCTGGCCGAGGGGCGGCCGGTGGTGGTGTCCAACTATGCCCGCGAGACGCGCTTCAAGGTGCCGCCCGACTACCTGGCGCGCGGGCTGGTCAGCGGGCTGGCGGTGCCGCTGTCCGACCGCGGCAGCACCGTCGGCGTGCTCGCGGTGCGCAGCCGCGAGGCGCGCCGCTTCGGCGACGACGAGCTGCGCTTCCTCGATTCGCTGTCGAGCCTGCTGGCCACCAGCCTGCAGCGGGCGCAGACCGAGGAGCAGCTGAGCCATGCGCAGCGCATGGAGAGCGTCGGCCAGCTGACCGGCGGCATCGCGCACGACTTCAACAACCTGCTGACGGTGATCCAGGGCAACCTGCAGGTGCTCGAGTTCGAGCCGCAGGTGGCCGACGAGCCGCGGCTGCAGCAGATGCTGGGCGCCGCGACGCGCGCGGCCCGGCGCGGCGCCGAGCTGACCGGCAAGCTGCTCGCGTTCTCGCGCCGCCAGCGCCTGGTGCCCACGCGCGTGGAGCCGGCACTGCTGCTGCACTCGCTGGCCGACATGCTGCACCGCACGCTCGACGAGCGGGTGCAGATCGTCGTCGACGCGGCCGACGATTGCCCGGGTTGCCGGGCCGATCCGGGCCAGCTGGAATCGGCACTGCTCAACATCGCGATCAATGCGCGCGACGCGATGCCCGAGGGCGGCACGCTGTCGTTCAGCTGCCAGCCGTGCCGGCGCGTTCCGGCGCAGGTGGCGGCCGAGCTGGCCGATCCGGACCAGGCCGGCACGGTGCCGCAGCAAGATGCGTTCGTCGCGATCAGCGTCTCGGACACCGGCCACGGCATGTCCGAGGCGGTGCGCGACCGCGCCTTCGAGCCGTTCTTCACGAMCAAGGAGGCCGGGCGCGGCACCGGCCTCGGGCTGAGCACGGTGTACGGCTTCGCGAAGCAGTCGCACGGCGCGGTGGTGATCGACTCGGCACCCGGCACCGGCACGCGCGTCACGCTGTACCTGCCGCGCTTCGACC